>CAYUYS010000006.1:0-23235 GCA_964449415.1 uncultured Paludibacteraceae bacterium
TGTGTTATTTCGCTCTCGCTTTCGATGGCTTCTATCGGGAAACCCAGTATGCAGGTCTTGTACGCCCCGTCGTGGACGGTGGCTGCGCTCAGGTTGTTGTCCGTATAGCGCATAAAGGTCCATGTGTTTTCGCCGGCGGGCTCTATGCCGTCGGGCGACTCTACCGGATAGCGGTTCGGGTTCGGATTGGTGTAATAACGGTAGATCTGATGTCCTTTCAGGGCCTTGGTCGGGTTGGCAACGATTCTGACCTCGCCGCTCTGCGAAGCGTGGTTGCTGCGGTGTTTGTAATGAAGGATATTTTGTGCGAAGCCCCGGTCGACGGCTGTGCTCCGGCTGTCTTCCCACAGGTCGGTGGCAATGTATGCGCCGCTGGCCAGGACATTCCCTCCTTTTTGTACGTATGCCGACAGGGCTTCCTGCAGGTTTTCCGGGAAGGTCTTGTAGCGGACGGTTTTCCGAACAACGCCCTGACGGGTCTGTTTCTGCTTGCCCAGAATCAGATCGACGAAAAAGTAGGTGCTGTCCACGCGGTGGCAGTCGACGGCAGCGACGGATGTCGATACATACGAATATCCCCGGCTGGCAATGGCCTTGCCGTGTATGAGCGGATAGTTAAACGTGTTGCCTGCAACGAGCGTTTGCTCATGGGTGGCGTAACTGGCACCGAAGCCGGGCGCATCGTCGTCAGACCACGGAACGAACTTCCGGTATTCATATTGCTGCCCCGTGTAGCTTATGTCGTGGCCGTAAGGAACGGCGAGGTTGTTTGGCAGAAAACCGGCGTATGTTGAATCGAGCGCAAAACTTTCCGGGGCGCTCAAGCGTTCAAATCCGTTTATGATCAGTGCGGTGCCTTTGCTGTCGTCGGGCGCAATGTAGGCGGACAGCGTTTCGGAGGGCAGGGATAATCCGCCGGCATTGGCGGCTGCTATCCGGAAGGAATAGTGTGTTCCCGGCTCTATCGGCAATACGCATTCGGCGGCACTTATGCTGATGCCGTTGTCAAATCCGCCATCGTCCTTTTGGGTGTACAAAATGTAATGTGTGGCCTGGGCTGTCGGCTCCAAAGGGTCATGGGTGGGCTGCCAGCTCAGTTTTATGCTGTCCTTGCCCGTCCGACAAATGGCAAATGCGTGTACAGGCAGGGGTTGCACAATGCAGTTGGTGTTATACTGCAAATGCACGTAGCGCAGGATAGCCTTGTATATGGCCCGGCATACGGTGAATTTGAAAAGCGGGTCCTGGCCGTAGCGCATGTCTGCAAAGTTCTGGTGCGAGAGCAATTCCAGAATGATGCTGGGCACTTCCGGCGTGCGTGTTTCGCTGTACGATTTGTTGTAAATGGCGCGTCTTCTCCATTCGGGTGCCACGGTGGCGCGTATGTCTTCCACAATCTGTGTTTGTATCATATCGGCCAGGTCGCGGCTGTTGTATCGGGTTATGCCGGTGGGGAAGGTGTTTTTCTCGTTGTTTCCGCGCGATGTGAATATGGTCAGCGTGCCTATTATGGAGTCGGTGGGTGTAACTCCGGCATCCGTATGAAATGCCAGGGCCAGTTGCAGCGGGATGTTCAGCCCCGCCTGTTTGGGTATGGCAGCCGAACCGCCGGCAAGGAAATTGACCCAGCGTCCGCGACAACTGAAATCGTCGGTATAGTCGTTTGCACCGGATGTGTAATTATAGACAGCTTCCGGAATGCCGGCCCACTGCAGGTAGTAGCGTGCGCCTTCCATGTAGCGCGGGTAGCCGCTTACCGAGTATTCGCCCAAGCTGTCGGTTTGTGCCCTGCGTGCGATATTGCCCATGCCGCCGCCGAACCGGACGGCATCGGCGGTTACCACTCCGTTGTGGTGTTTGCTTAGGTTGGTTAGTATCACTTTGTTGTTGTCGTCGTTTTTCCGGAAACGGAATGTGCCGAGGTATATCCATGTGCTTCCGCCCATTTGCTGGTTGACGGAAAAGAGCGTCTGCCCGCCGGCGTGGCAGACGGTGTAGCGGGCATCCGTAATGCTGTTGGGCACAGTCTTGTAGGATACATACACGGCGTAATCACCGTCCTCCGGAATATCGGGCCGCCATTCAATATACGATGGATTCTCGGTGTCTTTTGTGGTGCGTGTGTAGCAATATGTTCCCGATGCAAAAGGATTTTCTCCCTCTACATAGAACTGTTTGCCTGCCCGGAAGCCTCCGGATTCACTTACGTTCCAGTTGCTGTTCCGATTGTAGACAATGCATTTGTTCTGCCGGTTGAAATTTTCGTTATCCACAATCTCCTCGTGCACTTGTGTGTCGCGTTCACGCGGCTGGAGGACGATGGCACCGGCATTCTCGAGCATGGGCACCAAAAAGGGCATGGTGTAGGAACTGGTGTACAGATCTTCCACGGTTTGCAGCAGTCGTGCCCGTTGCCATTCCCAGCGGTTCAGGTTCTGGTCAAAATGATAACCGTGACTTCCCCATAAGGCAATGTGGCTGCCTTGCAGGCCGTTGCTGATGGTGGTTGGTAACGACAGGTTGCTTACGAGCGGCGTGGTGTCGGGCAGCCGGTAACTCTCTTTGCGCTTTGCGCTTGGCAGATAGGCATCGGGAATGAGTTCTTCGATAGGCTTGCCGTCGGTTATGATTTCCACTTGCGCCAAGGAATCTCCCAGCATTTGCCGGACAACCTGTTTCAGTTCGGCAGTGTTTTCCGGCCGGAAGGGAATATATGCCAGATTTTCGTTGGCCTCTATGCGGAATACATTGTTGGTGTAACCCATGCGTTTTACGTTAACTTTCAGCACGTGTGCATATTTGTTTGCGTACAGCGTGAGCGTGTCGGCGAGCTGGGCTCTTGTAAACGGCAAGTCGGCGTGCATGTGCACGGGGAAGCCTATCACAAGCATCAGGAACAAGTGTTTTCGGAATGTATGTTTCATGGCAAAAAAAAATTATTTGTTTATGTTGTCAGTTCTTCTTGTCGGGCCACCAACATGCCGCATGCTGCCAGAATGTCTTCACCGCGTGAGCGTCGGATGGTGGTCATAATCCCGTTTTTGGTCAGGTAATCCCGGAAAAACTCCATGCGGTCTGGGTTGCTGCCTTGCAGTTCGCTGTTCCCGTCGGAGTGGAATTTGATCAGGTTAACGCGACAGGGAATGTTCCGGAGCAACTTCATCAGTTCCACGGCATGGCGCATGGTGTCGTTTTTCCCGTCGAACAGAATATACTCGAACGATACGCGCCTTTGGTGCCTGAAATCGTATCTGCGGAGCAACTTCAGTATTTCGGCCAGCGGATATTTCTTTTCTATGGGCATGAGTTCTGCCCGTTCGTGCGGGAACGGGTTGTGCAGGCTGATGGCCAGATGGCAGTCCGACTGTTCCAGAAAGATTTTCAGTTCCGGCAGCAGTCCGACACTCGACACCGTGATGCGTCGCGGACTGAGCGCGCAACCCCAGTCGGCTGTCAGCGCGTTGAGCGAACACATCACCGCGCTGATGTTGTCGAACGGCTCGCCCATGCCCATATACACCAAGTTAGTCAGCTGTGCGGCTTCCGGAATGGAAAAAATCTGGTTCAGTATGTCGGCTGTCGTCAATTGCCCGTGAAAACCCAAACGGCCGGTCATGCAGAAACGGCAACCCATGCGGCAACCGGCCTGTGTGGAAACGCATAGCGTATGCCGGTCGTTGTCGGGAATGTAAACAGCTTCGACAAACCGACTGTTGCCGACTGCAAAAAGGTATTTCTTTGTGCCGTCGGCCGAGCAAGCCTCGCACACGGGACTGTGTTGTCCGATGATATATTTCTCGGCCAGTGCAGCACGCCCTTTTTGCGAAATATTGGTCATTCCGGCTATGTCGGTTACGCGTTTTTTGTAAATCCATTCGGCCATTTGTTTGCCCGTGTAGGCCGGCAGACCGACTTCCTGCGCAATTCCCTGCAATTCCTGCAAATTCTTTCCGAGTAATGTCGCGTGCATGGCGGATGATTCGTTTTACTCTGCTTGGTCTGTACGTTATTTGCGGCTGACGGCTTCCAGCATGGGTTTGACGGAAACGGTCTGCCCGGTGGCTTGCAACATCCAGTAATCGGGTGTCAGTCGTCCTGCCGGATAGATGCGTTGGATTTCCTCACCGATGTTTTTGCCGGCAAACTGTTTTTCTAACTGGAACTCAATCAGATGTCCGTATGGATAGTTCGGCAGATAGAGCGGGTAGTCTATCATGTGCGAATAAATGGCCAGAATCGGCGAGTCTTTTTCGCCCAACAAGGGCGCGTAGTATAGATTCCAGATTTCCTGCGCGTTCCGAATGACGGCCTGTTTCAAATCGGTCGCTGTGGCTTGCGGGTTTTCGTAGAGCCATTTCCACGTGCGCATATCCACCAACGAGACGCCCATTATTTCGTAGCATCCCCAAAAAATGTCCAAGTTGGTCATTTTGCTTTTTTCGGGGTCATTGTCGTCGTATCCGAGCAGCTCGAGGTCGCGTTTCTGGAAAACGAATGCCAGTGCTTCGGTGAATCCCGTGTTCGGAATGCCGCATAGGATGTAATTGTCCACGTCGTGCAGCGAAATGGTTTGCTCCACGTTGTGCCCGAATTCGTGTATGGCTATGTTGTAGCCTTTGTAGTCCATGCCGTCGGCCTGAACACGCGTGCGCAGCCTTGCTTTGTCGTCACGCATGAGTGCGCCCCAGGCGTGTCCGGCACCCCGCGATGCATCCACAGCCACGCGATTGGAAATAAACGCTGCTTTTTCCTTGCTGAATCCCATTTTTTGCAGAATGCCGGGCAGGGCGGCGGCAAAGGCTTCCGTATCGGGATACAGTTTGCGGGTCTGCACGGAGAGTTGTTCTTCCGGAATGTTGCTGCGGGTTTTGAAGCCGTCGTACCAAATGTCATACGGGCGGAGTTCGCGTCCGAGCCGTTCGCGAATAATTGCGGCGGTTTCCATCACCTGCGGCGATGACAGCAGTTGGATGAACAGTTGCTCTATCTCATCATACGAAACTTCCATTTGCTGGTCGAAAGCGCGCAGGATGTACGTGTTGTAGGCCGGATTGTACTTGTCGGCTTTGAGTTGTGCGTGAAATTGGCTCAGCAGTGCCCGGTAGCGCGTATCAGGCTCCGGCGTTATTTTCTCTTCCTGTCCGTTTTTGAAAATCCGGTTGGAAATCGGCCGCCATTCATAACTGCCGTTGTTGATGACTTGCTCCGGGATGGTCTGGTTTACAATGTGTTTC
Organism: uncultured Paludibacteraceae bacterium; assembly: GCA_964449415.1. Classification (GTDB taxonomy): domain Bacteria; phylum Bacteroidota; class Bacteroidia; order Bacteroidales; family Paludibacteraceae; genus CALUNA01. The sequence goes on from CAYUYS010000006.1 coordinate 5,235, forward strand.
ATGACACAGTAAATCATTTCCTGCTTTTCCGCACCCTGGGTTTTGTCTGCATAACCCGATTTCAATTCGTCGCGCAATCCCCAGTGCGCAATCAGTTTCATGCCATCGGGAAACAATTGCTCGCCGTCTTCGGTGCGCAACTTGTCCATGACGATGTTGTAGTTTGCAATGTAGTTGTCGGCATCCGTAAGCATGGAGGCTATCTCCTGCGTGATTTCAGCCGGCACACGCGAAACAAACACGTCGCCCATGCGCGCGTACGCCCATTCCAGCCGGCTCCACGTTTGGCCGTGTGCGTTTTTTTCCTGCAAATTGTAAAACGGGAAGTTCAGTTTGACGATAAATGCAATTTTGTTGGCAAACATGTCTTCCGCGAAGTGCGCCGACGGCTCGTATGCGCCAAACGCTTCATCGATGGGCGTAATGTCGCCGGCGGCAACATGGATCGGCATTTTCAGGGCAACGCTCATTTTGTTGTAATTGCCCAAGAGCACTTCCAAATGGGCTTGTATTTTGCGGAACAGTATTTCCCTTTCGGCAGGGTCGGCCACGTAGTTTTCCGTGCAGAAATCGATAAATTCCGCCGGAGTTCCGTCCGTCGTTCGCCAGAATTGCGCGGTTTGTTCCACGCCCTTGTTGACTAATGCCGTGTCGGCAGTCGGATGGGCCTGCACGATGCGTTCAACGGCGGTCTGTACATCTTTGCGGGAAATGGTGCTACCGTCGCTTTGGTCGGTGGTGTGGCATGCTGTAATCATGATTACGAATGCTGCAAATGGGAAAATCCGTTTCATAAAATTATGCTGAAAAACAAATGGCAAGGCGTTACGTGACCGCAAAGGTACAAGTTTTTTCATGAAAGGAAAATGTTTGGGCAAAACAAATTATCTTTGCCAAATCAAAACTTGTTTTTATGAAGAAACTCATGCTTATCGATGCGTATGCCATGATTTACCGGGCGTATTATGCTTTTATCAAAAATCCGCGCATCAACTCCAAAGGAATGAACACGTCGGCCATTTTCGGCTTTGTCAATATCTTGGAAGATGCCATCCGGCGCGAGCAGCCTACGCATGTGGGCGTTGCATTCGACCCGAAGGGCAAGACATTCAGGCACGAAGCCTACGAACCCTACAAGCAACAGCGCGAAATCACACCGGAAGATATTCGGAAATCGGTGCCGATTATCAAGCAGTTGTTGGAGGCCTATCGGATTCCGGTGCTGGAAGTTCCCGGATTCGAAGCCGATGATGTGATAGGCACTTTGTCGAAAGAGGCGGAAAAGGAAGGCTTCACCGTGCTGATGCTGACGCCCGACAAAGATTACGGGCAGTTGGTTTCGGAAAATATCTTCATGTATCGCCCGCGCCACAGCGGAGGTTTTGAACAAATGGGCCCGCAGGCAGTCTGCGAAAAATATTCCGTGCAGGATGTTTCCCGGATAATTGATTTGCTTGGCCTGATGGGCGACAAGTCGGACAACATACCGGGCTGCCCCGGTGTAGGCGAAAAAACGGCCGTGAAGCTGCTGGCCGAATTTGGCAATATAGACAACTTGCTGGACAATACGGAAAAACTGACCGGCGCGCTGCGGACAAAAATAGAAACCAACAAAGAAGCCATCCGTTTTTCACGCTATTTGGTTACCATTCGCACGGATGTTCCGATTTTGTTCGAGCCCGACAAGCTATTGTTGGAAGAACCGGACAAGAAAGCCTTGGCAGATTTGTATCGCGAGTTGGAGTTTCGGACCTTGCTGGCCAAATTGCAGCAAGGTGAGGCGGATGCGGCATCTCCCGCCGGGGAAACCAAAAAAACTTCGGCAGAAAACACCCAATTGTCTTTGTTCGGGGAAGTTCAAGAGGAAATTCCTGCTTCCACGGAAACTCAGTTGGTGTCGCAAACAGAGCCGGCTGACAGGAATTTGTTAACGCTCGCAGACATCCCGCACAATTATCGGCTGATAGTCAGCGAGGAAGAAATCAGACAGCTGGCAGACGATTTGCTCCGGCAGCAGGCCGTCTGTTTTGATACCGAAACAACGAGCCCGGAAGCCATGAAGGCAGAACTGGTCGGCATTTCTTTTTGCTGGCGCGATTACGAGGCTTGTTATGTTCCGCTGCCCGCGCAACATCAGGAAGTTGTACGTGTTTTGGCGTATTTTCGTCCTTTTTTCGAAAATGCGGAGATTGAGAAAATCGGGCAAAACATGAAATATGATTTGCTTGTGCTGAAACAATACGGTTTTGAAGTGCGCGGTCCCATGTTCGACACCATGATAGCGCATTATCTCTTGCAGCCTGAATTGCGCCACGGCATGGACTATATGGCTTCGATTTATTTGGACTACAAACCTATTTCCTATCAGGAACTGGTTGGCAAAGGGAAGGATATGCTGTCGTTGCGTGAGGTTGATGTGCAGCGTGTGTGCGAATATTCGTGCGAGGATGCGGATGTTACGTTCCGTTTGAAGTCGGTTTTACAAACGCTCGTTGAGTCGCAAAACCTGGCTTCCTTGTTTCGCGATGTGGAAATGCCGTTGATGCAAGTGCTTGCCGACATGGAATATGCCGGCGTGCGCATCGACCGGGAAGCCCTGAAACACTCTTCAGACCTGTTGACCCGCGAATTGGCGCAGGTTGAGGCAGATGTGCAATCGCTGGCGGGCACGGCGTTTAACATATCGTCGCCGCGGCAGGTCGGCGATGTGCTTTTCGATGTGCTGCATCTGGATGACAAGGCCAAACGCACCAAGAGCGGGCAATATTCCACTTCCGAGGAAGTTTTGGAACGGTTGAGGCACAAGCATCCAATTGTTGAGAAAATTCTGGAATACAGGATGATAAAGAAGTTGCTGAATACCTATATCGATGCCTTGCCTGCGCTTATCAACCCGAAAACCGGGAAATTGCACACTTCTTTCAACCAGACTGTTACGGCCACCGGCCGCTTGAGTTCCAGCAATCCGAATTTGCAGAATATTCCGGTGCGCACCGAGCTTGGCAGGGAAATCAGAAAGGCCTTCGTGCCGGAACCCGGGCATGTGTTCATGAGCGCAGACTATTCACAGATAGAATTGCGTCTAATGGCGCATTTGAGTGGCGATGAGCACATGATAGCGGCTTTTCGGAACGGGAACGACATCCACACGGCCACAGCCGCCCGGATTCACAAGATACCGTTGGCGGATGTTACGCCAAACATGCGCCGGGAAGCCAAAACGGCCAATTTTGGCATAATTTACGGTATCTCCGCTTTCGGTTTGGCGGAACGCTTAAGCATCTCGCGTACAGAGGCTAAAAACTTGATAGACAATTATTTCAAAACTTATCCGCATATAAGTGACTTTATCCAAAATGCCATTCAGAAAGCGCAAGAGAGCGGCTATGCCGAAACGCTGTTGCATCGCAAACGCTATTTGCCCGACATCAACTCGCAAAACCGTACGGTACGCGGTTATGCGGAACGCAATGCTGTCAATGCACCGATACAAGGAACGGCTGCGGATATTATCAAGATAGCCATGATAAACATTTCGCGCCGTTTGCATTCCGGCGGATACAAGGCCCAAATGACGATGCAGGTGCACGACGAACTGACCTTTACGGTTCCGATGGAAGAATTGGAGACGGTGCGTCAGATGGTTGTGGAGGAAATGGAGCACGCCATGCGGTTGCAAGTGCCGTTGGTTGTGGAGTGCGGAGTTGGTGAAAACTGGTTTGAAGCGCACTGAACGAATACAAAAACACATGAGGATGCATCAAAATTCCGATACATCCTCATGCGTCTGATAACCCTTCATCGTGTTAGAGTTCCCAAGCCAAGGCGCTTGCGCCCAACACGGCAGCATCCGCTTCTTTCAATTCGGAGAACAATATTTTGACCTTGTTTTTCCATATAGGAAGCACGTTTTCTTCCATGTGGTGTTTCACCGGATCCATGAGCAGATTTCCGGCTTTGGCCAAACCGCCAAACACGATAATTGCTTCGGGGGCACTGAATGCAATGAAGTCCGCAAACTTTTCGCCCAACAGCCGTCCGGTGAACTCAAAAATGTCTTTTGCCACTTCATCGCCTTGAATAGCCGCGTCATACACATCCTTGGATGTGATGGATTCCGCCGGAATGTTCCGCAGCAGGCTTTGCTTGTCTGTCGATTCCAGAATTTCGCGTGCCGTGCGGGCTACGCCCGTCGCGGAAGCGTATGCTTCCAGACAACCGGTCCTGCCGCAACCACACACACGTCCGTTTTGGCGTACGGAAATGGTATGCCCCAGTTCGCCGGCAAAACCATCGTGCCCGTAAACCACGTCACCGTTGATAACTATGCCGCTACCCACGCCGGTTCCCAGTGTAATCATGATGAAATTTTTCATGCCGCGCGCGGCCCCGTAGGTCATTTCGCCCACGGCAGCTGCATTTGCATCATTGGTCAAGGCGGTCGGAATGTTCATTTTGTCGCTCAACAGTTTTGCGAACGGAACAATGCCTTTCCACGGAAGGTTGGCCGCAAATTCAATGTTTCCCGTGTAATAGTTGCCGTTAGGCGCACCGACTCCAATGCCTTTGATAAGGTCTTTTCCGCCGACTTCTTCAATTAATTTGTTCAAACCGGTGGCAATGTCTTCCACGTACAGGTTGATGTCATCCGGATGTGCTGCTGTTTTGATGGCACTTTTGCAAACCACCGTTCCTCGTGCATCCACAATGCCGAATACGGTGTTGGTGCCTCCCATGTCGATTCCGACTACATAAGGTTTTTCCATATTGGTATGTTGATTTGAAGATTGCCGGAAACAAGCTCCGGCAATCAGGGGTTAATATTTGGATTTTTATTCTACAGGAATATCTTTGTTTACATTCTTGCAACCGAATACGGCATAGTAAAGCAGGTAGGCCAGACATGCCACAATGAGCCAATAACTAGCCATGTAGCCCAAGTTGTCGGCAATGGCATTTTGTACGAGCGGTAAGATGCCGCCGCCCACTACCATCATCATGAAAATGCCGGATGCCTGTGCCGTGTATTTTCCCAAACCTTCTACCGCCAGGTTGAAGATGCATCCCCACATGACAGATGTGCACAATCCGCAGAGAACCAAGAACAATGCGCTGAGCGGCACTTTCGGCGTTTTCAGCGAACCGAGCACATCGGCCGTGTCGTTTTCGGCGAGTTTGGCTGCATAAGGAGCCAATTGTTCTTCGGTCGGGTTGGCTATGAAAGCGGCGATTTGCTCTTTGGGCATGCCCACATACTCTAATGTTTCCGTTGTTTTTTCTATGGGGTCGAAAACGATTTTCGGCACGTTGATACCTACGGTTTTCGGTGTGAATATGGCAATAATGGTAAACACGATGGCCGTTGCGGAAACGGTAATCAGCTGTGTGCGTGTGGAAACCTTGCCGCTGATGGCACTGCTCGCCGAACGTCCGACAAGCATCAGCAACCAGTAGATGGCTGCAATGGCTCCGCCAATGGCCGCTCCGTTAATCAGGATGCCGGCTCCTTTCTCGGTGGCATCGGCCAGATAGAAGTTCAGCGTACCCGGAATGCCTATTTCAATTCCTACATATATGAAAATACCGATAACGCCCAGAACCGTATGACGGAAATTCCAAGGACTGTAAGGTTGTTTTTCCTTGACTTCGCCTTTCTTCTGGAGATGCGGTTCCGGAATCGCAATGAATGAAAGTATGATAAATGCGGCTACAAATACGCCCATGGCAATGAACAGCAAGGGGGCAACGTCTGTCATGGAAGTTTCTTTGGTTACTGTGCCGATGAGTGCGCCCACGAACAGCGGAGTCAGTGTGCCGGACAGCGAATTCAGCGCACCGCCGGTCTGGATGAGCTGGTTGCCTTTGTTGCCGCCGCCGCCCAGCAGGTTCAGCATCGGGTTTACAACCGTGTTGAGCATACATACGCAGAAACCGCAGATGAATGCACCGATCAGATAAATGATGAAATTGAGCTGAATACCGGAGAAAACAAAGGTTTCGGCGCTAAACAGACTTGACAAATATTGTGTCAGCAGTCCGAAAAAGCCCAGAGCCATGGCTATAAGCGCGGTCTTCTTGTATCCAATTTTTACCAGCATGTTGCCGGCCGGAATACCCATGAACAAGTATGCCAGGAAGTTCATCATGTTTCCCATCATACCAAGAATGTTGGAGCCGGCGTACTGGTTTTTCCAAATTGTTCCGAAAGGTGCGGCAAGATTCGTTACAAACGAAATCATTGCGAAGAGAAAGAACATCGTAACAATCGCGACGATATTCCCGTTTTGTTTTTTCGTTTCCATGATTTTTTTCAGAATTAAAGATTTGAATTTTTAGTGTTTGAATATGAAATTGTTTTTTTTCGGGTGTAAAAATACGATTTTTTTTGCTTCAAAGGTTCTTTTGTAGGAAATTTGCCATTCGCATGTACAGATGCCGGTACGAATTGCCTTTTTTCAGAAAATGGTTGTCGTCCGGATAGAGTTGCATATCAAATAGTTTGTCGGCTGCAATCAGATGGTGTATGTAGAGCATGGTGTTTTGTGCGTGCACGTTGTCGTCGCCCGTTCCGTGCACGATGAGAAGGTCGCCCTTCAGCTTGTCTGCTTTGTTGAACAAGGATATTTTTTCGTATCCCCGGAAGTTTTCCTGCGGCCGGCGCATGTATCGTTCCGTGTAGGCCGAGTCGTAGAGTTTGTAGTCGGTTACGGGTGCGACGGCTATGCCGGCCTTGAATATCTGTTCGTCTTGGCTCATGCATACCAGTGTCATGAATCCGCCGTAGCTCCAGCCCCATATTCCGATGCGGTCTTTGTCGACGTAGGGTAGGGTGCTCAGGTATTTTGCCGTTTCAATCTGGTCGTGGGCCTCTATTTCGCCCAATTCCATGTAGGCTGCCGTTCGGAAATCGCGTCCGCGCGCACCGGTTCCACGCCCGTCCACGCATACCACAATGTATCCTTGGGTTGCCAGATAATATTCCCAATCTATGTCCCAGCGGTCGAGAACCATTTGTGAATTTGGGCCGCTGTACTGCACCTGCAGCACCGGGTATTTTTTGCCGGCATCGAAAGCGGCCGGTTTCAGCATCCAGCCGTTCAGTTCCACGTTGTCCGATGTGCGGAAAGTGAAGAACTGTTTTTCCGGCAGGTTGAGTGCCGAAAAGGCTTGCTGCACATCCGCATTGTCGAGCAGCGTACACAGGGTTTTGCCCGTCTGGTCTTTCACATCGTAGCGGTCGGCCGTTTGCAGCGAAGAAAAATGGTCTATAAAATAACGGAATCCGTCGGAAAACTCGGCTTTGTGCGTTCCGGTTTCCTGTGTCAGGCAGGTCGCTTTGTCTTTTCTGGTATCGCTGACGCAGATGTTGCGTTGCAGCGGCGAGTCGGAAGCACTTTGGTAATACAGTTTGCCGCTTGTTTCGTCATAGCCGTATACGCATGTCACGTCAAATTCGCCTTGTGTCAGTTGTTTCTCTTGCTGGCCGTTTGCGGTGTAGAGGTAAGCGTGCCGGAAACCATCGGTTTCGTTCACGGCAATAAAACGATTGTCCGACAGGAACTGAAATTCGTCTATTTGCCTGAAGTCGATGAAAACGTCGGATGCTTCGCTGTAATTCAGTTTGCATACCGTGGATTTCGGGTTTGCCAGCCACATTTGCATTTCCGTCTGGTTTCTGTTCAAGGTGAACACGGCCAGTTGTTCGGGATCTTGTGTCCAGCGGATGCGCGGAATGTAAATATCCTTGCCCTCCGGATTGATTTGCATGGTTTTGTTGGACTTGTAGTATACGTCATACACGCGTACGGAAACCTTCGCGTTCGGCTCGCCTGCCTTCGGATATTTGAGCCGGTTGTTTTCCGGGTAGGGCAGGGGCGATTGGAAATCGTCTTTCAGGAAACGCTGGAACGTGAAAACCGGCACTTCCGTTTCGTCAAAGCGCACGAAAGCCAGTTGTTTGCTGTCGGGCGACCAACAGTACAGCCGTGTTACGGCAAATTCTTCTTCGTAGAGCCAGTCGGTTATTCCGTTTATGATGCAACCGGCTTTCCCATCGGTCGTAACGGCCACTTCCGTTCCGTAGTCCACTTTGTGGATATACAGGTTGTTGTCGCGTCCGAAAGCGATGTAGCGCCCGTTTGGCGAAAACAAGGGTTCCCGTACGGGCATGGTATCCGACAGGGCTTTCAGTTCGTTGCGCTGTATGTCGAACAGGTAATAGTTGGCCCGGAACGAGTGTCGGTAAATTTGCTGCTTGTCGTTGTAAACCAACAATCGCTTCTCAGCCGGGTCGGTCACGAACCCTTCTATGGCTTCTAATTTGTGCAATTTGGTGTTTTCCGCATTGAAAAGCGTATCGACGGGCTGCCCGGTGCGGTATGCGTATTTGACGATGTATTTGTTTTGTTGCAGTTGCAGGTAATGTTCGCCATCGGTGCAGGAAACCGTTTTCGGCAATTTCCGGGCGGCATAATTTCCGCCGATGATATCGTATAGCAGATTGTCTGCGGACAGGTTGCTCGTGCAGGAAAGCAGTATGATTGCGAGGGAGAAAAAGTGTGTTTTCATATTTGATTTTTTTGTTAGACGTGCAAAGATAACGTTAAAAATCTGTTCGGCCTCGTTTTTTTGGGAGTGTTAACATGTTGTGGAACGTGTTTGCGTTAACGGAGGCGAATGTTGGCCGCGTGTAGGTTGTCGGAATCAGGACAGGCGTCCGAGTTCCTTGGACAGTTGCAGGCGTATGTTTGTCAGTTGTTCGTATTGCGTCATCAAGCGGGCTATGGTTTCCGTATCTTGTCCGGCCTGTTTCAGCAACAAGGTCAACTGGTTTTGCCTGTCCTTGATTATCAATATTTTGAGTTCGTAAATCAGTCGCGGTGCCAAATCAAGGAGCCTGTCGGCATCCGTCGGGATTCTGACCGCCCGCTTGACGTTTTCCGAGATGGCCTGTTTGTAGTGGATTTTGCTCAAGGTGTATTTTTCGGTAATCAGGTCGATGGCCAGTTGGCTGATTTTGTCGTTTATGTGAAATTTGTAGAAATTTTCGGCCACAAAACCCTCGTCGTGGCAATGCGCCTTGAATTCATCAATGATTTGCATGTACAGTGGGTTGTCGAATGCAATGCCATCCATCTCCAGTTCGCGGATAATGTATTCGCCGACCGAGACAGCCTGTCCGGTTTCCGGCTGTACGTACAGCTCTTTTTCGCCGTATCGGATCAGGATTTGTATGATGTTGCGCGCTTCGGCTTCGAATTTGCTTGCCGTGGTCAGCGTGGTTGCCTGCAACGCATCCGGAACGATTTCTGCCGGCTTTTTATCGGATGTTTCTGTTTCGTTGGCAGCCGTTGCCTGTCGGGCTTCTTCGTTTTTCTGCTTCTGGAAATCCTTTGCTTTTTTCTCTCTTTTCAGGTTGTTGATGGCGTGTATCAGCGTTTTTTCGTCAATGTCCAGCCGGTTGCTGCAATCCTTGACATACACTTGTCGGACAATGTTGCTGGGAATGACGGAGATGCTGCGCACGATGTCCTGAATCAGTTGTGAGCGTTTGATGGGATCGTTGCCGGCATCTTGCAGCAGCAGGTTCGTCTTGAAGCGGATGAAGTCCACCTGGTGTTGCTGTATGTAGGCGATAAAATCGGACGCGTTGTTTTTGCGGGCGAACGAATCCGGGTCTTCGCCGTCGGGCAGCAACAAAACCTTGATGTTCAGCCCTTCTTCCAGCAGCATGTCTATGCCTCGCAAGGAGGCTTTTATGCCGGCGTTGTCGCCATCGTACAGGATGGTTATGTTTTCCGTGAAGCGGTGCAGCAACCGGATTTGGCCGGTCGTCAGCGATGTGCCGGACGAGGCGACGACGTTTTCAATGCCGGCCTGATGCATGGAAATGACATCCGTGTAGCCTTCCACCAGATAGCAGCAGTCTTGTTTGACAATGGCTTGTTTGGCAAAGAAAATCCCGTACAGCTCGTTGCTTTTGTGGTATATTTCCGATTCCGGCGAATTGACGTACTTGGCAATTTTGCTTTCTTTTTTCAGGATGCGTCCGCCGAAGGCGACTACTTTGCCGGACAAGGTATGCACCGGAAAAATGACACGTCCGTGGAAACGGTCGGTCGTTTGGCCGCGGTCGTTGGTGTAAGTCAGCCCGGTCTTTTCCATGTACGTGGTTTTGTAACCTGCGCTTAGGGCGGCTTTGCTGAATGCGTCGCGGCGTTCGGGGCAGTAACCGAGCTGGAATTTGCGTATCATGTCGTCGCGGAAGCCGCGCTCGCGGAAATAAGCCATGCCGACGTTCTGCCCTTCTTCCGTCTTGTACAGTTGTTCGGTGAAAAACTTGCGTGCAAAGTCGTTGAGCATGAACATGCTTTCCCGGTCGTTTTGGGCGTTTTTTTCTTCGTCGGTCAGCTCGCGTTCCTGCACCTCGATGTTGTATTTTTTTGCCAGCAGTTTCAGGGCGTCGTAATAGGGAACATGCTCGTGTTCCATGATGAAGTGCACCGCGTTGCCGCCTTTGCCGCAGCCGAAGCATTTGAATATGCCTTTGGCGGGCGATACGGTGAACGAGCCTGTTTTTTCGTCGTGGAACGGGCACAGACCAATCAGGTTCACGCCCCGGCGGCGGAGCGTGACGTAATCGGATATCACCTCTTCGATGCGGGCGGCATCCATGATGCGGGAAACGGTTAACGGGTCAATCATGTGGTCGTGCCGGTTTTCGGATGGCGCATTTTAGTTGCGTTCGCTGCCCGGAAACAGCGTTTTGTTTGCCAAAATAAATTGCAGGGTGGCTTCCGGGTTTTCCTTGTGTGCGTTGTGTGCCGCGTCAGGAATCAGCGTCATTGTGATTTTTCCGCCCGTGTGTTTCGCTATCGTGGTGTTTTGCTTCACGGTGTCGAAGCGGTCGTTTTCTCCGCGAAATGCGATGATGGGGCAGGTTATTTTTCGGATATGTTCTATGATGTTCCATTTCTGGAAACGCTCGTCGGCCCACATGCGGCTCCAGTAGTTGAACACGTTGGGCATGTTTTCCCCGTGATATTTGGCTAAGCTCTGGCACAGGTGCGTATGTTTGCTGGCTTCCGTTATGTCGGCTACCAGTTTCAGTCCTTCCGGTTCGGTGCGGGTGTGCGCGCTTTGCAGTATCAGCCCGCTGATGCGCTCCGGATAGCGTGCCGCTGCCGTCAGGGCGATGGTGCCGCCGTCGCTGTGGCCGTACAGGATGGCTTTTCCGATGTCCAGTCTGTCCATGAGCTTGATTAAAACGGCCGCCTCGTCGTCAAAAAACGAGGTGGGTCGCCGCTCATAGTCCACGCGCCCCGATTTTCCGTGTCCGGCGCGGTCGTAAACCAGATAATTGGCCGGCAGACAGTCGGCGAGGCGTTGCGGAAAGCTGCCCCACATGTCAATGCAGCCCCAGGCATCGTGCAGGAAAACCAATGTCGGCGCATCCGGCCGGCATTGTACGTGCTTTGTATACAAATGATAGGAATCGAAATCAATGTATCTGTCCATGATTTGTCGGATTGTGGGCGCAAAATTAGGAAATAATCTGTACTTTTGCCGCCGGACAAAAGAGTTTTGCCGTGTTTTCATTTATTTTATGAAAATTGTCGCAGATAGTTTTATTCCGTTTCTCCGCGGGGTTTTGGAGCCTTTTGCCGAGGTGGTTTATGCCGAACCGGCCGCGTTCACGCCTGCGCTTGTGCGCGATGCGGATGCGTTGATTATTCGGACGCGTGTCCGTTGTGATGCCGCTTTGCTCGAAGGTTCTGCTGTCCGTTTCATTGCGACGGCGACCATAGGTTACGATCATATCGATACGGATTTTTGTGCCGGCAGGGGCATTGTGTGGAAAAATGCGGCCGGCTGCAATGCCGATGGTGTCCGCCAATATGTGCAGGCGGTGCTGGAATATGTGGAGCGCACCGGCGGTGTCCGCATGGCGGGAAAAACGCTGGGTGTGGTCGGCGTTGGGCATGTGGGGCGGTTGGTGGCGGCTATGGCCGAGCAGAAAGGCATGCGCGTGCTGCGCAACGACCCGCCGCGCCAACAGGCGGAACCGGATGCCGGGTTCGTGTCGCTGGAAGAAGTTGCCCGGGAATCCGATGTCATCACCTTCCATACGCCGCTGACCTTGTCGGGCGAATATGCCACGTACCACTTGTGCGATGCGGCTTTCCTGCAACAAATCAAACCCGATGCGCTTTTGGTAAATGCCGCGCGCGGCGGGGTGGTGGATGAGGAGGCTTTTCTGCTACATGCGCCCGCCACATGCCGCATTGTGCTGGACTGCTGGGAACACGAACCGCATATCAGTAGCCCGATGTTAGACAGGGTGTTGCTGGGTACGCCGCACATAGCCGGTTACACCGTGCGTGGCAAACAGAACGCAACCACCATGAGCGTGCAGGCACTGAGCCGCTTTTTCGGGTTTGGGCTGGACGATTGGGAGGCTGTCGTACCGCCGTCCATGCTGCCCGCCACCGATGCGTACGACATTGTGGCCGATTACCGAACCTTGTTGCAGCACACTGCCGAATTTGAGCATTTGCGCTCTTCCTACCGGTTGCGTTGAGGGGGAATCTTCAAGTAAGCAATTGCAATTTCTCTTGGATAATTTCCTTGTATCTGTCTTTCATCCCAACCGGCAGGAAAGACAGGTCGATGAAGTCCAGCCATTTGCTCTTGGCTTTCAGGAATCTGTTGAAGATATTGTCTATGACTTTGTCTTCCAGCCCCGATGCCAGCATGGACAAGGTAAAATCGGACTTCCTGATTTTGCGTTTCTTGCCATTGAGGGTCAGTGCCAGTTCCTCCGTGTCTTCCGGCATGACCAAAGCGGTAGAGAGTAAATCGTAGGCCGGCGTGAGGGTGTATGTTCCTTGCTTTTTGCTGTACAGGGAGAAGTTTTTCAAGTGCATGTCGGCATTGCCTGTAATCCACGAGAACAGCACCTCTTCCCAGTAGTTGACCAAATCCAGTTTTGGGGTGGCCGAGTATTTCCTGATTGTCTTGGCGATTTGTTCGTATGAGCCTTTGTATTTGTGCTCGGTGAGGTGTTCTGTGAGCTGGCACATATCTTCCATAGCCAGTTTTTCTCCCTTGTCCGTGCGGTCAATGCGGCGGGTGATGTAGCAAAGCTCGCCATCGGCAAAGCGGATAAGGCTGTGGGGCACAACCTTTATTTTGGCCAGCTCTGCCAGATGCATGGTCAGATCTTCCACTTCCGGCAAGTTTTCAAAACGGTCTGTCTGTGGTTTCAGGATATAACGTCCCCACAGGCCGACAATGGTAAAACGTGCCGTTTCGTTTTTGCTGCTTTTGAGTATGTCTAACGAAAGCTTTGCCTGAACTCCGGTCAGTGTGGTCTGGCTGCGTATCACTTGTGTGGCCAAGTCTGTCAGGTTCTTGCGCGTGTAGGGCAGTTCAGGTACGGCCGGCGTGCCGAATATCTTTTTACAGCAGGCTTTGTGAAAGTCTTGTTCGTTTTCCGTAAGCTCCTTGTAACAGTATAGACATTTGGCCATAGTTATGCTTCTTTGACAGGTTCTACACCTACTGCACCGATACAGTCCTTGCAACATGTCATAAGCAAAGCCATACGGTCGCGCGCATTTATTTTCCAATTCTTTTGGGCGATGTCCAGCAGCCATCCTTCCGGTATCAGGCCATCGAAGAAAGGGAAAAGGACCTTGTTATGGAAGGGCTTTTCGGTCAGTGGCAATGTCAGGCTGATGGCTTCGGCCTTGTCCGACACCAGAAAGTTCGCATCATACTGGAAAGTATAGCCGTTCTCGTCTTCCGTAAGCAAGCCGGCCTTGATGCCTCGTAACAACACAACTGCCTGTTTCATGCTTCCCCTTCTCTATTCATCGGCACAACACCGACCTCGCTGCCGAAAAGATGCAGTATCTGGTTTACCTTGTCCAAGCGGAGCGTTTGTTTGCCTTGTTCCAGTTCGCGGATAAAGCGCAGGCCGACTCCCGATTTCTCGGACAAATCTACCTGCGTGAGGTTATACTGTTTCCGCATGGCTTTTACGTATTGGGATAAGGTCGTTTGTTCCATGATTTTATACCCTTTGGGGTGCAAATATAGGGAAAACTATCTGTTTTGTACCTCTTCGGGTATAAAATTCCTGTTTTCCCTCTGTAATACCCCCGACAGGGTATAAACTTGTCCTGCTTACGGCATGCTTCCGGGCCTTATATTTTCCCTTCTACCCATTTGCGGGCATTGACGAAGGCTTCTATCCACGGCGTGATTTGGTCGCTGTCCTTGCGGGCGTGCGGGTAGTAGCCCCACTGCCACGGGAAAATGGCGCGTTCCAGGTGCGGCATGATGGCCAGATGGCGGCCGTCGGCGGAGCAGATGGCGGCCGCGTCGTAGTCGGAGCCGTTCGGGTTGGCCGGGTAGCCGGAGTAGGCGTATTTGGCAACGATGTGGTAGGCCTGCTCCTCCAAGGGCAGGCTGAACTTGCCCTCGCCGTGCGCCACCCAGATGCCTAACCTGCTGCCGGCCAGCGAGCCGAACATGACGGAACGGTTCTCCGGTATGTCCACACTGAGGAAGATGGACTCGAACTTGTGCGAGTTGTTGTGCAGCATGCGCGGTTTGCGGGCGTGTTCGGGGGTGAGCAGCCCGAGTTCCACCATGAGCTGGCAACCGTTGCAGACGCCCAAGCTCAGCGTGTCTTCGCGTGCGTAGAAGCGTTGCAGGCTCTCGTTGGCTTTCTCGTTGTAGAGGAAGGCACCGGCCCAGCCCTTGGCCGAACCCAACACGTCGGAGTTGGAGAAGCCGCCGCAGAACACTATCAGGTTGATGTCGTCCAAGGTTTCGCGGCCGGTGGTCAGGTCGGTCATGTGCACGTCCTTCACGTCGAAGCCGGCCAAGTAGAGCGCGTAGGCCATTTCGCGTTCGCCGTTCGTGCCTTTTTCGCGGATAATGGCCGCGCGTATGCCGCTCGGCCGGCGGTCGGGCGAGAGGCCGAACTGCGAGAGCCGGCCGCTGAAGCTGCCGTTGAACCGGATTTGCAGGGGCTGCCGTTTGTAGTTGGCGAACCGCTCGGCGGCACATGGCTCGCCGCTTTGCCGGCGGTCGAGCAGGTAGGAGGTGTGGTACCACATATCGCGCAGCGCGTCGATGTCGAAGCCGTATTGCCGGCCTGCTTTCCTGATTTCTAACCTGCGTGCAGCAGCGGGAGCGGCTATCCGGCAGAACGCGATACCGGCCTTGCGCAGCAGCGCTTCCGCCTCTTCGGTGTCCGTCATCTGGAGCAGCACGCCCGGGTTTTCGGCAAACAGGATGTTGACTATATCCTCCTCAGCCAGCTCATCCAAGCTGACTTGCAGGCCGCCTTGCGTGTTGGCGAAGCACATTTCCAGCAGGGCCGTTATCAGGCCGCCGGCCGAAATGTCGTGTCCGGCCAGTACGCAGCCTTTCTCCACCAATGCCTGCACGGCGTTGAAGGCGCGGGCGAAGTATTGGCTGTCGCGGACGGTGGGGCAGGTGGCACCCACCTTGCCGAGCACCTGCGCCAGTGCGCTGCCGCCTAATTGGCGGGCATCGGACGAGAAGTCGATGTAGTAGACCGGCGCGTCGGTGTCGTTGCGGAGCACGGGGGACACGATGTTGCGCACGTCCGACACTTCGCCGGCGGCGGAAATGATGACCGTTCCCGGTGCGAACACCTTGTCCTTGCCGTACTGTTGCGTCATGGAGAGGCTGTCCTTGCCGGTGGGGATGTTGATGCCTAATGCGCAGGCAAAGTCGCTGCAGGCCTCCACGGCCCGGTAGAGCCGCGCGTCTTCGCCGGCGTTCTTGCAGGGCCACATCCAGTTGGCCGAGAGCGACACGCTGCCAAGGCCTTGGGCCAGCGGTGCGAACACCAAGTTGGTCAGGCTTTCGGCTATGGCCAGCACCGAGCCGGCGGCGGGGTCTATCAGGGCGGCCTGCGGCGCGTGCCCTATGGAGGTGGCTATGCCGCTTTGGCCGCGGTAGTCGAGGGCGACGGCGCCGCAATCGCTGAGCGGCAGTTGCAGCTCGCCCTGGCATTGCTGGCGGGCTATCTTGCCCGTAACGCTGCGGTCTACCTTGTTGGTCAGCCAGTCCTTGCAGGCAACGGCTTCCAATTGCAGCACCTGCTCCACATAGCTCTGCAGCCGCGCGGGGTCGGTTTGCGGGGCGGTGTAGCGCTCCGTGCGGGTCTGGTCGCGCATGTAGGTCTTGGGTGCTTTGCCGAAGAAGTCCTCCAAGGCCAGGTCTATGGGTTTGGTGCCGTCGTGTTTCTCGAAGGTGAGGCGCATGTCGTCGGTGGTGTGGCCCACCACGTACATGGGTGCGCGTTCGCGGGCGGCAATGCGGCGGATGTGCTCCACGGCTTCTTTGCCCACAAGCAGCCCCATGCGTTCCTGGCTTTCGTTGCCGATTATCTCCTTGGCCGAGAGGGTAGGGTCGCCTACGGGCAGTGCGTCCACGTCTATGCGGCCGCCGGTGCTTTCCACTAACTCCGAGAGGCAGTTCAGGTGTCCGCCTGCGCCGTGGTCGTGTATGGACACAATCGGGTTGTCGTCCGCTTCGGCCAGTGTGCGTATCACGTTGGCGGCGCGCTTCTGCATTTCGGGGTTGGCGCGCTGCACGGAGTTCAGCTCTATGCCGCTGCTGTAGCGGCCCGTTTCCACGCTCGACACGGCCCCGCCGCCCATGCCGATGCGGTAGTTGTCGCCGCCGAGTATGACCACTTCCTGCCCCGGCCGGGCTGTGCCCTTGAGCGCGTCGCTCCTTTTGGCGAAGCCCACGCCGCCGGCCAGCATAATTACTTTGTCGTAAGCGAAGGTCTTGCCGTTCTCCGCGTGCTCGAAGGTGAGCAGCGAGCCGCAAATGAGCGGTTGGCCGAACTTGTTGCCGAAGTCGGACGCGCCGTTCGAGGCCTTGATCAGGATCTGCTCCGGCGTTTGGTAGAGCCATTGGCGGGCGGGGATGGCGTTTTCCCAAGCGGCCCGTTCGGGGGCTTTGTTGCGCGGGTAGGCGGTCATGTACACCGCCGTGCCGGCTATGGGCAGGGAGGCTTTGCCGCCGCCCAAGCGGTCGCGTATCTCGCCGCCGGTGCCCGTGGCTGCGCCGTTGAAGGGCTCCACGGTGGTGGGGAAGTTGTGCGTTTCCGCCTTTAGGGAGATAACCGACGGGATGCGCTTGGTCTCGAAGTAGTCGGGCTTGTCGCCGCTCCGGGGGGCAAACTGCTCTATTTCGGGGCCTGCGTTAAAGGCCACGTTGTCTTTGTAGGCCGACACTAAGGCGTTCGGGTGCAGCTCCGACGTGCGTTTGATGAGCTTGAAGAGCGACAGCTCCTTTTCCTCCCCATCGATAATGAATATGCCGTTGAAAATCTTGTGGCGGCAATGCTCCGAGTTTACCTGCGAGAAGCCGAACACCTCGCTGTCGGTGAGCTTGCGGCCGTAGCGCCGGCTGATGTCGTTCAGGTAGGCTATCTCGTCCGCGCTGAGCGCCAGGCCTTCCTGCTCGTTGTAGGCCGCAATGTCGTCGATGTACACAACGGGTTCGGGCTGCCGGCTTATGGTGAAGGTGTCCTGATCGAGCCCGTGGTAGATGCGTTGGAGCATGGGGTCTGTTTCCGCCTGCGGGTTGCGGGTGGGCACAAATTCCTCTATGCGTGCAATGCCCTGTATGCCCATGTTTCGGGTTATTTCCACGGCGTTCGTGCTCCAGGGTGTGATCATTTCGCGGCGCGGCCCGACAAAGTAGCCGCCGAGCGCGGGTTCGTCTAATTTGTCGGCCCGGCCGAACAGCCAGCACAGTTTGCGGACATCAGCCGCCGGTAGTGCGGCCTGCGTGAGTACAGCCAAGATGCTGTTTTCGGGGGTTTTGAAAAAAGATAGCATAATGTCGGTTAGGTGTTACGAGTTTATTGCCCGCAAAGGTAATGTTTTCGGGTGGATTCGGAAAACAAAACCCGCATCGAGTGCCTTGCGGCGGCGGC
>CAYUYS010000007.1:0-22827 GCA_964449415.1 uncultured Paludibacteraceae bacterium
TTTCATACTTTCTGTTTTGACGTGCCTTTCGTCATTTCTTTTCTTTTGTATAAGAGCGGCAAAAGTACATTTTTTTTGCCAAATGGCAAATAACGGCTTTGGTGCAGTGAAAAACCGGCGGTGGTAAGCTGATTTTGTAAAATTGAACTTGCCGGTTGACGCTGCCTCCAAAAAATATTTGTGCTGCATGTTGTGCAGATAAAAAAATATGCCTACCTTTGCAACCCATTTTGTGCAAAAGTTAAAATGGATAATAGTTAATAAATTAAGTCTTTAAAAAACAAGTAAAATGCCTACAATTCAACAATTAGTTAGAAAAGGGAGAGCAGAACTTATCGACAAAAGCAAGTCGCCGGCTTTGGATTCGTGCCCGCAGCGTCGCGGTGTTTGTGTGCGTGTGTACACGACAACACCCAAAAAGCCTAATTCGGCCATGCGTAAAGTAGCCCGTGTTCGTTTGACGAATCAGAAAGAAGTGAACGCCTACATTCCGGGTGAAGGACACAATTTGCAGGAGCACTCTATCGTGTTGGTACGCGGTGGCCGTGTGAAAGACCTGCCGGGTGTTCGTTATCACATTGTGCGTGGTACTTTGGATACGGCCGGCGTAAATGGTCGTACGCAGCGTCGTTCCAAATACGGAGCCAAGAGACCCAAAGCCAAGAAATAAGTTCTGACAAAGTGCGGTGTAGCCGCAACTCTATTTTTTTCGACAAAAAGTGTTGATCGGTTGAGTAAATTATTGCAGCGGCAATAGTTGAAGCAGACTAACAACCAAAGTTTATTTTTAAAACATTCAGTAAGATGAGAAAAGCAAAACCCAAAAAACGGATTGTCCTTCCGGACCCCGTTTTCCATGAAGTAATGGTTACAAAATTTGTTAACCACTTGATGTATGATGGTAAAAAGTCTATTGCTTATGACATTTTCTATACAGCCCTCGAAAATGTAAAAGCCAAACTTCCCAACGAAGAAAAGACCGCTCTCGAGATCTTCAAAAAAGGATTGGAAAATATCACTCCTACGGTAGAAGTAAAATCACGTCGTATAGGCGGCGCTACCTTCCAAGTACCTACCGAAATCCGTCCTGACAGGAAAGAATCCATTTCAATGAAAAATATCATATTGTTTGCCCGTAAGCGCGGCGGACATTCCATGGCCGAAAAACTGGCAGCGGAAATCGTCGATGCTTATAACAACCAGGGCGGTGCATTCAAACGTAAAGAAGAAATGCATCGTATGGCAGAAGCAAACCGTGCATTTGCTCATTTCAGGTTTTAATTTGATAACGAAGAGCATAATGTTTGGCGCGGCTTGAAGGTGCGTTACCCGAAGCCGAAAAATCAAATAAAGTAGTATAGATAACAAATGGCAAAAGTTGATTTAAAATACAACAGGAACATAGGCATTATGGCCCATATCGACGCCGGAAAAACGACGACTTCCGAGCGCATATTGTTTTATACGGGCTTAACTCACAAAATAGGTGAAGTTCACGATGGCGCTGCCACCATGGACTGGATGGAACAGGAACAGGAACGTGGCATCACAATTACTTCCGCCGCCACGACAACCTATTGGAATTATGGAGGTGATAAATACAAAATCAATCTGATAGACACTCCGGGACACGTTGACTTCACGGTAGAGGTAGAACGCTCTCTTCGCATTCTGGATGGCGCGGTGGCCACTTTCTGTGCAGTTGGCGGTGTTGAACCTCAGTCGGAAACCGTTTGGCGTCAGGCCGACAAGTATAACGTGCCGCGTATTGGATACGTGAATAAAATGGACCGTTCCGGAGCCGACTTTTTTGAAGTGGTTCGCCAGGTAAAGGAAATCCTGGGTGCGACACCCTGTCCGATTCAGATTCCCATCGGTGCAGAAGAAACCTTCAAAGGTGTTGTGGACTTGATTAAGATGAAAGCCATTGTATGGCACGATGAGACAATGGGAGCGGAATATGCGGAGGAAGAAATCCCTGCCGAATTGCTTGCAGAAGCACAGGAATGGCGTGACAAAATGCTGGAAACATGTGCAGAGTTTGACGATGTCGTAATGGAGAAATACTTTGACGACCCATCGACCATCACAGAAGCGGAAATCAAGAACGCCATTCGGAAAGGAACCCTGTCCATGAAAATCAACCCGATGATTTGCGGCTCGTCGTTCAAGAACAAAGGCGTACAAACCATGCTTGATGCTGTTTGTGCGTATCTGCCCAGTCCGCTGGACACACCCGAAATCATTGGCAAAGACCCGCGTGATGAAGAAAAGGAAGTGATTCGCCATCCGGGCGTAGACGAACCGTTGTGCGCGCTGGCATTCAAAATCGCTACTGACCCCTATGTGGGACGTTTGTGTTTCTTCCGTGTCTATTCCGGAAAACTGGAAGCCGGCTCGTATATCTATAACACCCGCTCGGGCAAAAAAGAACGCATTTCCCGCCTCTTCCAGATGCATTCCAATCATCAGAATCCGGTGGAAGTTATCGCAGCAGGCGATATAGGTGCAGGCGTGGGCTTCAAAGATATACGGACAGGAGATACCATTTGCAGCGAAGAAAGTCCGATTACACTGGAATCGATGGACTTCCCGGATCCGGTAATAGGCATCTCGGTAGAACCCAAAACACAAAAAGATCTGGACAAATTAGGCATGGGATTGGCCAAGCTGGCCGAAGAAGACCCAACCTTTACCGTAAAAACCGATGAACAGACCGGCCAGACAGTTATCAGCGGAATGGGTGAGTTGCACTTGGAAATCATCATTGACCGTCTGAAGCGCGAATTCAAGGTGGAATGCAACCAAGGTCGTCCGCAAGTGGCTTATCATGAAGCAATTACGGAAGCCGTTGAGCTCCGCGAAGTGTATAAGAAACAGTCCGGTGGTCGTGGTAAATTTGCCGATATTATCGTGCGTGTGGAACCTGCAGATCCTGATTTCGAAGGAACATTGCAGTTTATCGATGTGGTGAAAGGCGGAAATATTCCCAAAGAATACATTCCCGCCATCCAGAAAGGTTTCCAGACAGCCATGAAAAATGGCGTATTGGCCGGTTTCCCGATGGACAAACTGAAAGTTACCGTCATCGATGGTTCGTTCCATCCGGTAGATTCAGACCAGCTTTCATTTGAAGTTTGCGCCCAAATGGCCTATAAGAACGCTTGTGCCAAAGCAAGGCCTATTTTGATGGAGCCTATCATGAAAATGGAAGTGGTTACTCCCGAAGAAAGCATGGGTGACGTGATTGGCGATTTGAACAAGCGTCGCGGTCAGGTAGAAGGTATGGAAACAAGCCGTACCGGTGCCCGTATCGTTAAGGCAAAAGTACCGTTGGCGGAAACGTTTGGGTATGTAACTGCCTTGCGTACAATAACTTCCGGCCGTGCAACTTCTTCCATGGAATTCTCCAATTATGCCGAAGTTTCCTCGTCAATAGCAAAAGCGGTTTTGACGGAAGCAGGCGGCCGAGTAGATTTGATTAAATAACCGGGGATAGCGAATGACTCTTATCCCATATTTCCAAACAAATAATTATCAAGCAATATGAGTCAAAAAATCAGAATCAAACTAAAGTCTTACGACCACAATTTGGTTGATAAGTCAGCAGAAAAAATTGTTAAAACCGTAAAGGCTACGGGGGCTGTGGTAAGCGGCCCGATTCCACTGCCTACACACAAACGCATTTTTACGGTAAACCGTTCAACCTTTGTAAATAAAAAGTCGCGCGAACAGTTTGAACTTTCGAGCTACAAGCGTTTGATTGACATTTACAGCTCCAACGCCAAAACCGTGGAAGCTCTCATGAAACTGGAGCTGGCGAGTGGTGTGGAAGTAGAAATCAAAGTCTAAGACTTTTTTCGGAACGATTCAAAAACAAAATTAATAACATTTCTCCCGCTGAATTTTCCCTCTTTCCCGGAGGGGAAATTTAAGGAGGTTCGTAAACAATTATTGAAATGCCAGGATTATTAGGAAAGAAAATCGGAATGACATCCGTTTTCAGTGCCGATGGTAAGAACATACCATGCACTGTTATCGAAGCAGGTCCTTGTGTTGTAACTCAAATCAAGACTGTTGAGAAAGATGGTTATGCAGCTGTGCAGTTGGGTTTCCAGGAAAAGAAGGAAAAACACACCACCAAGGCAGAGGCAGGCCACTTCAAGGCAGCCGGAGTTCAGCCGCAAAGACACTTGGTTGAGTTCAGTGGATTTGAACAGGTAAAATTGGGTGATACGATCACCGTGGAAATGTTTGAAGAAAACTCGTTTATCGATGTAGTTGGAACTTCAAAAGGAAAAGGCCACCAAGGCGTTGTCAAACGTCACGGTTTTGGTGGCGTTGGGCAAACCACTCACGGTCAGCACAACCGTTTGCGTGCTCCCGGTTCCTTGGGCGCATCTTCGTTTCCATCGCGCGTATTCAAGGGAATGCGTATGGCAGGACGTACCGGCGGCGAACGCGTAACCGTTCAGAATTTGCAAGTTATCAAAGTAATTCCGGAGCACAATCTGCTTTTGATCAAAGGCTCGGTTCCGGGTGCTAAAAATTCAATCGTTATCATCAACAAATAAATAAAATGGAACTCAGCATATATAACATAAAAGGAGAAGATACAGGAAGAAAAGTACTGTTGAATGATGCCATCTTCGCTATTGAGCCGAACGACCATGCCATTTATTTGGATGTAAAACAGTATTTGGCCAATCAGCGCCAGGGAACCCATAAGTCAAAACAGCGTAGTGAAATAGCCGGCTCAACCCGTAAGCTGGGACGTCAGAAAGGCAGCGGCGGTGCTCGTCCGGGTGATATCAAGTCGCCTGTACGCGTAGGTGGCGGTCGTATATTCGGACCTGTTCCGCGCGACTACAGTTTTAAACTGAACAAGAAACTGAAACAACTGGCCCGTAAGTCAGCCTTGTCCTATAAGGCACAGAACGATGCCCTGATAGTGCTTGATACACTTGATTTTGCCGCTCCAAAGACAAAAGATTTCATCGCGATGGAAAAAAGTTTGAATATTGCGGATAAAAAATCACTTTTTGTTTTAGGAAATGCAAATAAAAACGTATATTTGTCGGCCCGAAATTTACAAGGTTCAAAAGTTTTAACTGTTTCAGAATTAAACACTTACTCGATAATGAATGCTCGAGTGTTGGTGCTTACCGAAGAATCTGTAGCCGGAATTGAACAAATTTTTAAAGCATAAGGAGGTTTTGGCAATGGCAATTATATTAAAACCAATCGTAACAGAGAAGATGACCGGACTTGGCGAAAAATTCAACCGCTATGGTTTTCGGGTAGAAAAAACCGCCAACAAGATAGAAATAAAACAGGCGGTAGAAGCAATGTACAATGTAACGGTAATCGATGTAAACACATTGATTGCCGCTCCCAAAGTAAAATCGCGTTATACACGCAGCGGTGTTATTAGCGGTAAGACGGAAGCATATAAGAAAGCTATCGTTACGTTGAAAGAAGGTGATCAAATAGATTTTTATAGTAATATTTAAGCAAACAAATGGCTGTACGTAAACTAAAGCCCACTACACCGGGGCAGAGACACAAGATTATTGGCACGTTCGATACAATTACGGCGAGCGCACCAGAAAAATCCCTTGTGGTTGGTTATACCAAAACAGGCGGTCGTAACCATACCGGCAAAATGACCATGCGTTATATTGGCGGCGGACACAAGCGGAAATACAGAGTAATTGATTTCAAACGAAACAAAGACGGTGTACCGGCAAGAGTTAAAACCATTGAATACGATCCGAATCGTTCGGCTCGTATTGCGTTGTTGTTTTATGCTGACGGAGAAAAAAGGTATATTCTTGCTCCCAACGGATTGCAGGTAGGTCAAACCATTATGTCGGGTACCGGTGCGGCGCCCGAAGTAGGCAATGCATTGTTTTTGCAGGACATCCCTCTCGGAACCGTAATTCACAACATAGAGTTGCGTCCGGGACAAGGCGCTGCCATGGTTCGCTCGGCAGGAACTTTTGCACAGTTGACCTCAAGAGAAGACAAGTATGCTATCATCAAGTTGCCTTCAGGCGAAATTCGCAAAGTACTTTGCGCATGCAAGGCAACCATAGGCAGTGTAGGTAATTCTGACCACGCATTGGAGAAATCCGGCAAAGCAGGTCGGTCAAGATGGCTCGGACGTCGTCCGCGTGTAAGAGGCGTAGTAATGAACCCGGTAGACCACCCGATGGGAGGTGGCGAAGGTCGCGCTTCCGGTGGACATCCGCGTTCACGCAAAGGCTTGTTGGCTAAAGGCTATAAAACTCGTGCGCCTAAGAAGCAGTCAAGCCAGTATATTATTGAAAGAAGAAAGAAATAATTAGAAAAAACAAGTAGATAATATGAGCCGTTCGTTAAAAAAAGGACCGTATATTAACCTCAAGCTGGAAAAGAAAATTCTGGCCATGAACGAGAGCGGAAAAAAGTCCGTGGTTAAGACTTGGGCACGCGCTTCGATGATTTCCCCCGATTTTGTGGGACATACGATTGCAGTTCACAATGGAATCAAATTCATTCCTGTATACATTACGGAAAACATGGTAGGACACAAACTGGGTGAGTTTGCTCCGACACGCATCTTCCGCGGACATGCAGGCAAGAAATAATCCATTATAATTTAGTAAAAATAAAAAATTACAGAATAAAATGGGTGCTAGAAAAAAAATATCAGCCGATGCAAGAAAAGAAGCCCGCAAGAGCCTGTACTTTGCAAAGCTCAACAATATCCCCACATCGCCGCGTAAAATGCGTCTGGTTGCAGACATGATCCGCGGAATGGAAGTGAACAGAGCTCTGGGAGTATTGAAATTCTCTACAAAAGAGGCTTCCATCAATATGGAAAAATTGCTTAAATCTGCCATTGCAAACTGGGAAACAAAAACAGAACAAAAGGCAGATAGCGCAACGTTATATGTAAGTGAAGTTTTTGTAGATGGTGCTACAATGCTGAAACGTCTGCGTACCGCCCCGCAAGGACGCGGTTATCGGATTCGCAAACGCTCCAATCACGTTACATTATTTGTGGATACGAAAAATACTAACGATAATCAGAACAATTGAGATGGGACAGAAAACAAATCCGATAAGTAATCGCTTAGGCATTGTACGTGGTTGGGATTCCAATTGGTATGGTGGAAACAATTACGGAGATACATTGTTGGAAGATAGCAAAATCAGGAAATATTTGAATGTCCGTCTTGCCAAAGCCAGTATTTCGCGTATTGTCATAGAACGTACTCTGAAACTTGTAACTATTACCGTCTGCACGGCTCGCCCCGGTATCATTATCGGAAAGGGCGGACAAGAAGTTGACAAACTGAAAGAGGAGTTGAAAAAAATCACGGACAAAGATGTGCAGATCAATATCTTTGAAGTGAAACGTCCCGAATTGGATGCAGTCATTGTGGCTAACAATATCGCTCGCCAGGTAGAAGGTAAGATTGCATACCGTCGCGCTATCAAAATGGCCATTGCAGCCACGATGCGTTTGAACGCGGAAGGCATCAAAGTGCAAATATCCGGCCGCCTGAACGGAGCGGAAATAGCCCGTTCCGAAATGTATAAGGAAGGACGTACTCCTCTGCATACCCTCAGAGCCGACATTGATTATGCACATGCCGAGGCATTGACCAAGGTAGGCCTGCTCGGTATTAAAGTATGGATTTGCCGTGGTGAAATCTATGGCAAGAAAGATTTGGCTCCTTCTTTTGCAACCGCCAAGAACGAAGGGCGTCCGGAACGGAGCGAACGCCGTCAGGGCGACAGCAAAGGATTCCGGAAAAGAGGTAAAAAATAATTGTTGAACGAAATTAGACATCAGTAAATATGTTACAACCTAAAAAGACAAAGTTTAGGAGACAGCAAAAAGGACGCATCAAAGGCAATGCACAGCGTGGGACGCAACTTGCGTTTGGTTCGTTCGGTATCAAATCGTTGCAAACGATTTGGCTGACCAGCCGCCAGATAGAGGCCGCCCGTATTGCTGTAACTCGTTATATGCAAAGACAAGGTCAGGTGTGGATCCGTGTGTTTCCGGACAAACCGATCACCAAAAAGCCTGCAGATGTACGTATGGGTAAAGGTAAAGGTGCTCCCGAAGGTTTCGTTGTGCCATTGGCTCCCGGCCGCATGATCATTGAAGTTGAAGGCGTTCCGTTCAACGTAGCCAAGGAAGCCTTGCGTTTGGCAGCACAGAAACTGCCTGTAACAACCAAATTTGTGGTTAGACGCGATTATGATATGAACTCTTAAAATGTAGTGGAATTATGAAAACTCGCGAAATAAAAGAATTGACAACCAAAGAGATTCAAGAAAGATTGGATACGGAGCGAGAACTCCTGAACCGTATGAAGTTGAATCATGCTATTTCTCCGCTTGACAATCCGATGCAGATTAGAGAGGCACGTAAGACAATTGCTCGTCTTGCTACAGAGTTACGTCAGAGAGAAATTAATCAATAAAATGTAAACCCTGATGGAAACAAGAAATTTAAGAAAAGAAAGAACGGGTGTCGTTTCCAGCAATAAAATGGACAAGACCATTACGGTAGCCGTTAAATGGAAAGAAAAACACCCTATTTACGGAAAGTTCGTAAATAAGACAGCAAAATTTCATGCGCACGACGAGAAAAATGAATGTAACATCGGCGACACCGTACGCATCATGGAAACCCGTCCGTTGAGCAAAACCAAAAGATGGAGATTAACCGAAATAGTTGAAAGAGTTAAGTAATTATGATACAACAAGAAACGAGACTCACAGTTGCGGACAATAGCGGTGCCAAAGAAGCACTCTGCATCCGCGTATTAGGAGGAACCGGGAAACGTTACGCTTCGCTGGGCGACATCATCGTTGTGGCCGTAAAGAGCGTGATTCCTTCGAGCGACATGAAGAAAGGTGTCGTTTCAAAAGCCGTGGTGGTTCGTGTAAAAAAAGAAGTACGTCGTCCGGACGGATCCTATATCCGTTTTGATGATAATGCCTGCGTATTGCTTAACAATGCCGGTGAAATCAGAGGAAGCCGTATTTTCGGTCCCGTGGCACGCGAACTCCGCGCTACGAATATGAAAATAATATCGCTTGCACCAGAAGTGCTTTAATCATTCTTAAAGAAAAAACAGAGATGAGCAAATTGCATATCAAAAAGGGTGATACCGTATACGTAAATGCCGGTGTGGACAAAGGTAAAACCGGACGCGTCTTGTCTGTGATTGTGGACAAACAACGCGCTATCGTAGAAGGTGTGAACATGGTCTCCAGGAGCACCAAACCCAATGCGAAAAACCCGCAGGGAGGTATAATCAAGAAAGAAGCATCCATCCATATTTCCAACCTGAATCCGGTGGAAAACGGCATACCCGTGCGTGTAGGACGCAAGCGGAATGAAGATGGAAAACTGGTGCGTATTTCCAAGAAAACCGGTCAAGAAATATAATTGAAATGAATACAGCAAGTTTAAAACAAGATTACAGAGAACGCATCGTTCCTATCTTAATGAAAGAGTTCGGGTACAGCACCGTCATGCAAGCCCCGAAACTGGAGAAAATTGTCCTCAACCAAGGGTTGGGTATCGCTGTTGCCGATAGGAAAATCATAGAAGTGGCCATCAACGAAATGACAGCCATCACCGGTCAGAAAGCCGTTCAAACCCTGTCCCGGAAAGATATATCCAACTTCAAGTTGCGTAAGAAAATGCCGGTCGGCGTGCGCGTAACCTTGCGTGGAGAACGCATGTATGAATTTTTGGAGCGTCTGGTCCGTGTGGCATTGCCACGCATCCGCGACTTCAAGGGTATCGAAGGCAAATTGGATGGCCGCGGCAACTATACGCTTGGCATTCAGGAACAAATCATTTTCCCGGAAATCAATATAGATACCATAACCAGACTGCTAGGTATGAACATCACGTTCGTAACTACGGCAAAAACCGATGAAGAAGGTTTCAAATTGCTGAAAGAGTTTGGCTTACCGTTCAAAAAATAATTAAAGAGGATAGAAGAATATGGCAAAAGAATCAATGAAAGCCCGTGAGGTAAAAAGAGCCAAGCTGGTGGCCAAATATGCGGCCAAACGTGCTCAATTACTCAAAGAAGGCAATTATGAAGCCCTGCAGCTCATTCCGAAAAATGCATCTCCGGTACGTTTGCACAACCGTTGCAAAATCACGGGACGTCCGAAAGGCTACATGCGCCAGTTCGGCCTGTCGCGTATCCAATTCCGTGAGATGGCATCCAAAGGTTTGATTCCGGGAGTGAGAAAAGCAAGCTGGTAAAAACCATGGCAAAATTTTTTATTAACTAAATATTGTCCCGGCAGTCGGGATTAATTTAAACCGTTTTTTTATGACAGATCCAATAGCAGATTATCTGACTCGATTGCGGAATGCGATTAAAGCAGGACACCGTGTGGTGGAAGTTCCCGCATCGAACTTAAAAAAAGAAATGACCCGGATATTGCTTGAAAAAGGCTATATCCTGAATTACAAAGTGGTCGAAGATGGTCCGCAGGGCACAATTAAAATCGCCCTGAAATACGACCCGGTTAACAAGGTTAACTCGATTAAGAAACTAATCAGGGTATCGACACCCGGTTTGCGTCAATATTGCGGCTATCGCGACATGCCCCGCGTATTGAACGGATTGGGCATTGCGATTCTTTCCACATCAAAGGGTGTTATGACCAACAAGGAAGCAGTCGACTTGAAAATCGGCGGCGAGGTACTTTGTTACATATATTAAAAAGGGAGGAAAACGCTATGTCAAGAATAGGAAAATTACCCATACAAATTCCGGCCGGTGTAACGGTTACGATTAAAGACAACGTAGTTACCGTAAAAGGCCCGAAAGGAGAACTGAGTCAGGCCGTGAATCCATTGATTTCGGTCAATGTAGAAGGCAATGTTTGCCACGTGACTCGTCCCAATGACGAAAAAGAAAGTCGTGCAATGCACGGTCTGTATCGTGCGTTGATTTACAATATGGTTGTCGGAGTATCCGAAGGCTACAGAAAAGTGCTCGAACTGGTTGGTGTAGGTTATCGTGTATCGAACCAAGGCCAGGTTATCGAGTTCTCGTTAGGTTACTCGCACCCTATTTATTTGGGCTTGCCCAATGAAATCAAGGTGGAAACAAAAAGCGAACGTAACCAAGCCCCGCTGGTTATTCTGGAAAGTTGCGACAAACAACTGCTCGGACAGGTTTGCGCAAAAATCCGTTCGTTCCGCAAACCGGAACCTTACAAAGGAAAAGGTATCAAGTTCCAGGGCGAAGTGCTTCGTCGTAAAGCCGGTAAGTCGGCCGCTAAATAATTTTCGTAAATTGGTGCAATTATGAATGCAAAAATAGAAAGAAGACTGAAAATAAAAAGACATATCCGGAGCAAAGTTTCGGGTACTGCACAAAAACCGCGTTTGACCGTGTTCAGAAGCAATTGTCAGATTTATGCTCAATTAATTGATGACGTAAACGGCAAAACATTGGCGGCTGCATCTTCGTTGAAAATTAAGGATAAAATGACCAAGACCGAGCAAGCGGCCAAGGTGGGTGCATTGGTAGCCCAAGCGGCCAAGGAAGCCGGTATTACGGAAGTGGTGTTCGATCGTAACGGTTATTTGTATCATGGTAGAGTTAAACAATTGGCGGATGCTGCACGCGAAGCCGGTCTTAAATTTTAATGGATATGACGACAAAATTTAACAGAGTAAAAACAACCAACGATATAGAGTTGAAAGACCGGTTGGTAGCCGTGAATCGCGTGACGAAAGTTACAAAGGGAGGACGTACGCTGACTTTTGCAGCTATTGTCGTTGTCGGTAATGAAAATGGCATAGTAGGCTGGGGCTTGGGCAAGGCCAGTGAAGTGACCACAGCCATCGCGAAAGGCACTGAAGCTGCCAAGAAAAACCTGATCCGGGTTCCGGTTCTGAAAGGCACGATTCCTCACGAACAAGTAGCCAAGTTTTCCGGTGCTCAAGTTTATCTGCAACCCGCTTCTCACGGTACAGGTGTAAAGGCCGGCGGTGCCATGCGTGCCGTTCTGGAGAGTGTGGGCATCACCGACGTGTTGGCGAAATCGAAAGGTTCTTCGAACCCGCATAACTTGGTAAAGGCCACTTTTGCTGCTTTGGGTGAATTGCGCGATGCGCATACGGTTGCGCAAAATCGTGGTGTTTCGTTGAGTAAAGTGTTTAACGGTTAATTTTTAGGAAAGATGGCTACGATTAAGATACAACAAGTCAAAAGCACGATCAACTGCCCGAAAGCACAGAAGTTGACCATGGAGGCACTTGGTCTGAGAAAAATGAATGCTGTAGTAGAACACGAAGCCAATCCTGCAATTTTGGGAATGGTAAAGAAAGTGAGACACTTGGTAAAAGTAGTAGAGTAAGTAACATAAAAGGTTTTGGGTTTGCCCTCGAAAAGACGGTAAACTCAAAACCGTTAAAACATTTATTATTATGGAATTAAGTAATTTGACGCCTGCCGCAGGCTCTGTAAAAACCAGCAAGCGTATTGGCCGTGGTGCCGGTTCCGGTTTGGGTGGAACCTCTACTCGCGGACATAAAGGAGCAAAATCACGTTCAGGTTATTCGAAAAAGATCGGTTTTGAAGGAGGCCAGATGCCTATCCAACGCCGTTTGCCAAAATATGGTTTCAAGAATATTAATCGTGTGGAATACAAAGCAATCAATCTGGAAACGCTGCAATTACTGGCCGACAGCCAGCAACTGACCAAGATTGGTTTGGACGAACTCAAAGCCGCCGGCTTCATCTCCAAAAAGGCTTTGGTGAAAATTCTGGCCAAAGGAACCTTGACGGCAAAGTTGGACGTGGAAGCACACGCATTCTCCAAAGCAGCAGAAGAAGCAATTACGGCTTTAGGTGGAACTGTAACAAAACTGTGAAACGATGAAAAAGTTCATTGAAACACTAAAGAATATCTGGAAAATCGAAGAGTTGCGTAAACGTCTGCTCACGACACTTTTGTTCGTGCTGGTTTATCGCTTCGGCTCCTTTGTGGTTCTTCCCGGTATTGATCCGGCGGCGTTGACAGGATTGCGCGCACAGACGGAGGGCGGTTTGCTCGCATTGCTGGACATGTTCTCCGGAGGAGCCTTCTCAAATGCATCGATATTCGCATTGGGTATTATGCCTTACATCTCGGCTTCCATTGTGATACAGCTGCTGACCATTGCTGTTCCCTATTTCCAGAAAATGCAGCGTGAAGGTGAGAGTGGCCGCCGTAAAATGAACCAGTTGACCCGTTATCTGACAGTCTTTATCCTGTTGCTCCAAGGGCCTTCCTATTTGGTGAACCTGAATGTACAAATGGCTCAGGCCGGTGGTGCCATGCCGACTGATTGGTGGTTCAAGATTTCATCGACCATTATTCTGTGTGCAGGTTCCATGTTTGTCATGTGGCTGGGTGAACGTATTACCGACAAAGGTATCGGGAACGGTATTTCCTTTATCATTCTTATCGGTATCATTGCCCGTTTCCCGGGTGCCTTGATTCGGGAATTTACATCCCGCTTAGGCGATATGGGCGGCGGCTTGGTAATGTTCCTTGTAGAAATAGTTTTCTTGCTGGTTGTTATAGGTTTGTCCATAATGCTTGTGCAAGGAACCCGCAAGATTCCCGTACAATATGCGAAACGTATAGTGGGCAACAAACAGTATGGCGGTGTGCGTCAGTATATTCCGTTGAAAGTGAATGCAGCCAACGTTATGCCGATTATTTTTGCGCAGGCAATCATGTTTATTCCCATTACTTTGGTCGGCTTCTCGAATTCGGAAAGTGCTGCCGGATTTATCAGCGCTTTCATGGACAATACCGGATTCTGGTATAATCTGGTATTCGCGCTGCTGATTATTGCGTTTACCTATTTCTACACGGCTATTATCATCAATCCGACCCAGATGGCGGAAGACATGAAACGCAACAACGGATTCATTCCGGGCGTGAAGCCGGGAAAGAAAACGGCAGAATATATCGACACGATTATGTCGCGTATCACGTTGCCCGGATCGTTTTTCCTGGCTATTGTGGCCGTACTTCCGGCCTTTGCTTCGCTGTTGGGAATAAGCAATGAGTTTGCGCAGTTTTTTGGAGGTACATCCTTGTTGATTTTGGTCGGTGTGGTACTTGATACTTTGCAACAGATTGAAAGTCACTTGTTGATGCGCCATTACGATGGATTGCTGAAATCCGGCAGGATTAAGGGACGTCATGCTGTGTCGGCTTACTAAACTGTCAAGATGATTTTTCTGAAAACAGATGAGGAAATCGAGCTGTTGCGCGAGAGCAACCGCATTCTGGGATTGGCATTGGCAGAGCTTGCCAAAATGATAGTCCCGGGAATTACGACTTTGCAACTTGACAAACGGGCCTACGAATTTATAAAAGACAATGGTGGAGAACCGGGCTTTTTGAATTACAATGGCTACCCGAATTCGATATGTACTTCTGTGAACGAACAGGTGGTGCATGGTATTCCTTCCGACAAGGTGGTTTTGAAAGAAGGCGATATTGTTTCTATCGACGGCGGAGTTTACAAAAATGGTTTTCATGCCGATTCGGCCTATACGTTTTGCGTAGGCGAAGTCGCGCCGGAGGTATTGGCTCTGCTTCGGACAACGAAAGAAGCTCTTTACAAAGGAATAGAGCAGGCTACGGCCGGTCGTCGGATAGGCGACATAAGTTATGCCATCCAAAGCTATTGTGAAGAACGTGGCTGTTCGGTTGTCCGCGAAATGGTAGGACACGGCGTTGGTCGTGAGTTGCACGAAGCACCGGAAGTGCCGAACTATGGCCGGCGGGGAAACGGGGTTGTGCTTAAGTCGGGTATGACGCTGGCAATAGAGCCCATGATCAACCTCGGGAAAAGACATCTGTGTTTTGAGGACGATGGTTGGACAACCAGAACCGTTGACCGGAAGCCGTCGGCCCATTATGAGCTGTCGGTAGCGGTGCGTAAAGGCAAAGCGGATATTTTATCCACCTTCGAATACATAGAGGAAGCTTTGAAAGACTCGAAAAACTCAAAAGTATAAGGAAAAACAACAAACATTGATTGGAATAATTTTATGGCGAAACAAACGGCAATAGAACAAGACGGAACAATCATCGAGGCACTATCGAATGCAATGTTTCGTGTGGAATTGGAAAATGGACACGTCATTACCGCCCATATCTCAGGCAAAATGCGAATGCACTATATCCGCATATTGCCGGGCGATAAGGTGAAAGTGGAAATGTCGCCGTACGATTTGTCGAAAGGTAGAATCTCATTCAGATATAAATAAATTTGAAATCGGTGTTGGCCGATCGGAATCCTAAAGAAATATACAAAATGAAAGTAAGAGCTTCTGTAAAAAAGCGTAGCGCCGAATGCAAGTTAGTGCGCAGAAAAGGTCGCTTGTATGTTATTAACAAAAAAAATCCAAAGTTTAAACAACGTCAGGGTTAATGTAAAACCTTAAAGTAATTCAGTAATTTATGGCTATAAGAATTGTCGGAGTAGATTTGCCCCAGAACAAGAGAGGGGAAGTCGGATTGACTTATATCTACGGAATAGGTCGCAGTAGTGCAAGAAAAATCCTGGAAGAAGCAGGTGTTGACATCAATATCAAAGTAATGGACTGGACTGACGACCAAGCAGCTAAGATCCGTGAAATCATCGGTGCCAAATACAAGGTAGAAGGTGATTTGCGTTCGGAAGTGCAGTTGAACATCAAACGTCTGATGGACATTGGATGTTACCGTGGTGTACGTCACCGTATCGGCTTGCCGGTGCGCGGTCAGAGTACGAAAAACAATGCGCGTACTCGCAAAGGTAAAAAGAAAACAGTTGCCAACAAGAAGAAAGCAACGAAGTAAAAATAACCGTTTGCGGATTTTAGAAGCAAAAAAATAGAATTAGAATTATGGCAAAAAAAACAGTTGCAACCAAGAAAAGAGTTGTTAAAGTGGATGGTGTGGGTCAATTGCACGTGCATTCTTCTTTCAACAACGTCATTGTTACCATAGCAAATGGTGATGGTCAAGTTATCTCTTGGTCGTCTGCCGGAAAAATGGGATTCCGCGGGTCAAAGAAAAATACCCCTTATGCAGCTCAGATGGCTGCTCAGGATTGTGCAAAGGTTGCTTATGACCTCGGTCTGAGAAAAGTAAAAGCGTATGTAAAAGGTCCGGGTAACGGTCGTGAATCAGCTATCCGCACTTGCCATGGAGCAGGTATAGAAGTTACGGAAATCATAGATGTTACACCGCTTCCACATAACGGTTGCCGTCCTCCCAAACGCAGAAGAGTATAATCGTTCAACAATTTAAAAATCAAGGAAAAAATGGCAAGATATATTGGACCTAAGACAAAAATCGCCCGCAAATTCGGCGAACCCATTTACGGACCGGATAAAGTTCTGGCAAGGAAGAACTATCCTCCCGGACAACACGGCTTGAACCGCCGGAAGAAAATGTCGGAATACGCTATTCAGTTGCGTGAGAAGCAGAAAGCCAAATATACATACGGCATATTGGAAAGACAGTTCCGGATTCTTTTTGAGAAAGCCCAGCGCAGCAAAGGTATTACCGGTGCCATTCTGCTCCAGCTTCTGGAGTCACGTTTGGACAATGTGGTCTATCGTTTGGGTATTGCTCCGACGCGCGCGGCTGCACGTCAGCTGGTTAGCCACAGGCACATTGTGCTGGATGGAAGGGTGGTGAATATTCCTTCCTGCCAGGTAAAACCCGGACAGATTGTCGGTGTGCGTGAAAAATCAAAATCGCTGGAAGTAATTGCTGCATCGCTGAACGGTTATAACCACAGCAAATTCCCATGGATTGAATGGAATGAATCCTCTTTGTCGGGAAAATTCCTGCATCTTCCGGAACGTGAAGACATTCCGGAAAATATCAAAGAACAACTGATCGTTGAATTGTACTCTAAATAATGAATTCATGGCAATATTAGCATTTCAAAAACCAGAAAAAGTAATCATGGTGGAGTCGACACCGTTCAAAGGCACCTTTGAATTTCGTCCGCTCGAGCCGGGTTACGGTATTACGATAGGTAATGCCTTGCGTCGTATCTTGTTGTCTTCGCTGGAAGGGTTTGCCATTACATCTATCAAAATCGACGGTGTGGAACATGAATATGCAACCATTCCCGGCGTGATTGACGATGTAACCAATATCATTCTGAACCTGAAGCAGGTTCGTTTCAAACATCTGACCGAGGACGTGGATAACGAAAAGGTGTCTATCGTTGTTTCAAACACCACCGAATTCAAAGCGGGAGACATTGGCAAGCACGTGACCGCATTCGAGGTGTTGAATCCGGAGTTGGTGATTTGCAGTATGGATTCGGAGGCAAGTTTTCAGATCGAACTGACGATAAACAAAGGCAGAGGCTATGTTCCTTCGGAAGAAAACAGGGTGCCTAATGCGGATGTGAATGTCATTCCTATCGATGCGATATACACGCCCATTAGAAACGTCAAGTATTCGATAGAAAACTACCGCGTGGAACAGATTACCGATTACGAAAAACTCGTGCTCGAAATAGAGACCGATGGTTCCATACATCCGAAAGATGCCTTGAAAGAAGCAGCGAAGATTCTGATTTTCCATTTCATGCTTTTCTCTGACGAAAAGATTGTGCTGGAACAACCGGAAAAGGAACACACGGAAAGTTACGATGAAGAAATCTTGCGCATACGTCAGCTGTTGAGCCAACGCTTGGTAGACATGGATTTGTCGGTGCGTGCGCTGAACTGCCTGAAGGCAGCCGATGTGGAAACGTTGGGCCAGCTGGTTTCTTACAGTCGCAACGATTTGTTGAAGTTCCGTAACTTCGGCAAGAAATCCCTCACGGAATTAGATGAAACATTGGAAAAGCACAATCTGTCTTTTGGCATGGATGTTTCGAAATACAAATTGGATAAAATAGAAAAAAAAGATAAGAAATAAAAACGATGAGACACAATAAGAAATTCAATCACCTGGGAAGAACAGCTTCGCACCGCAAGGCTATGTTGTCCA
This sequence comes from uncultured Paludibacteraceae bacterium, assembly GCA_964449415.1. Classification (GTDB taxonomy): domain Bacteria; phylum Bacteroidota; class Bacteroidia; order Bacteroidales; family Paludibacteraceae; genus CALUNA01. Next base: position 18,067 of record CAYUYS010000007.1, read on the forward strand.
ATATGGCATGTTCGCTTATCAAACACAAGCGCATTTCCACCACATTGGCCAAAGCCAAAGCTCTGAGAGTATATGTTGAACCCTTATTGACAAAAGCCAAAGAAGATACGACGGCTTCGCGCCGCTTGGTATTCAGCCGGCTGAAAGACAAAACGGTCGTAACTGAATTGTTTCGCGATGTGGCCGTTAAGATAGCAGACCGTCCGGGAGGATATACACGCATTCTGCGCACGGGTTTCCGCTTGGGAGATGCCGCTGAAATGTGTATTATCGAACTTGTCGACTACAACGAAAACATGTTGAAAGACAAAGCTCCGAAGAAAGCTACACGTACGCGCCGTTCTTCCAAAAAGGCTGCGGCAGCTACTGCCGAAACGGCAGCCAAACCGGTAGAAGCGGCTGTTGAGGAAGCACCGGCAACGGAAGCACCGGCTCAGGAAGAAAAAGCAGCTGAGTAAGCCATAAAAATGCCTGTAGATGAAGACTCCATAAGGGGCAGTCTTCATTTTTTTATTAAAAATAAAGGAGAAAGCATACTCCTGTCACTTTATCTTAATTTCTAATATCTTTGTGAACATACTTATGAAACGTTGTTTGTTTATAAGCGCCTTGCTTTGTTTCTGTTTGTCGGATAGTGTTTTTGCACAGACGGTCAGAACCGGCATAGACGTTTTGCGCGCGCAGGATTTTGCCCTGTTGGCCGGTAAGAAAGTCGGATTGATTACAAATCCGACGGGAGTAGACATTCATTTGCGCTCTACGATTGATATTCTGTACGAAGCGCCCAATGTGGAACTCGTTCGCCTGTTTGGGCCGGAGCACGGCGTACGTGGAAATGTGCATGCCGGTGATAAAATAGATTCGGCTGTGGACGAAAAAACCGGGCTGCCCGTATTCTCGCTCTATGGCAAAACACGCAAGCCGACGCCGGAAATGCTGGCCGGTCTGGATGTACTTGTGTATGACATTCAGGACATAGGTTGCCGGTCGTTCACGTATATCAGCACGTTGGGACTGGCCATGCAGGCTGCCGCCGAACAAGATGTGGAGTTTGTCGTGTTGGACAGACCGAATCCGCTGGGCGGAATAAAGATAGAGGGGAACGTGGTGGAGGAAGGCTTTGTGTCTTTTGTCAGCCAGTTCAAAATCCCTTACATTTATGCCCAGACCTGCGGTGAACTGGCGCTGATGCTGAACGGCGAGCAAATGTTCGGCAAACCTTGTAAATTGACAGTAGTGCCGATGCAGGGCTGGAAACGTTCCATGACTTGGGAAGATACGGGCTTGGAATGGGTGGTGGCATCGCCGCACATTCCTCACAAACATTCCGCGTTTTTCTATCCCATGACGGGAATCTTGGGCGAATTGGGCTATATGTCCATCGGTGTGGGCTACACGCTACCTTTCCAGATAATTGGTGCCTCGTGGATAGATGCCGACCAACTGGCCGATGCAATGAACGCCTTGCAGTTGCCCGGGCTGCAATTCCGCCCCATTCATTACAATCCGTTTTATGCCGTTGCTGCGGGTAGCCAGCTGCAGGGCGTGCAGATACATATTCTGAACTACGATGTGGCACGCTTGTCGGAAGTGCAGTTTCTGCTCATGCAGGAATTGTATAAACTTTATCCGGACAAAGCCGTGTTTGCCAATGCCAATACCGCACGCTTCAACATGTTCGACAAGGTGTGCGGCAGCGATTCCGTGCGCCTGAAATTCATGGAGAACTATGATTTTGAAGACATACGGGAGTATTGGTACAAGGACGTAGAAGCCTATCGGAACTTGTCGGCTAAGTATTACTTGTATGAATAAGACATCGGAACTCCGGAAGTTGGCTTGGGGTACGGATGCCGGATTTTACCGCTTGTTGCCGGAAACCGTATTGCACCCCGCTACAGAACGCGAAGTGTCTGAAGCCTTCGCCTATGCGCGTTCCCATCGCAAGACCATTACCTTCCGGGCTGCCGGTACGAGTTTGTCCGGGCAGGCAATCAGCGACTCCATGCTGTTGGTCGTGGGCAAGAAATGGGAACAATACGAAGTGCTGGACAATGGCGCTTCCATTCGTTTGCAGCCGGGAATTATCGGCGAGCGCGTGAATGAAATCCTGAAGCCTTACGGGCGTAAGTTTACGCCGGATCCCGCTTCCATTAAGTCGGCGATGGTGGGTGGCATTGTGATGAACAACGCCTCGGGCATGAGTTGCGGCACGCATGCCAACAGCCTGCAGATGCTGAAGTCGGTACGCCTGATGTTAACGGACGGCACCCTGCTGGATACCGGCGATGAACAGAGCAAGGAGGCTTTCCGGGCATCGCATGCCGGCTTTCTCCGCCGCATAGAAGAACTGCGTGACCGCACGCTGGCCGACAGCCAGCTCGTTGAACTGATCCGCAGGAAATACCGCATCAAGAATGTAACGGGCCTGACCATTTTGCCCTTTGTCCTTTACTCAGATCCTTTTGATATCATAGCGCATTTGCTGGTCGGTTCGGAAGGAACGCTGGCCTTTATGTCGGAAGTGGTGATGGACACGGCCGTCGTGCAACCGTTCACGGCGAGTGCCATGCTCTTCTTTGCCGATACACGCGCGGCTTGCCGGACAGTCATGTCGTTGGACAGGACAAAGGTATCGGCAGCCGAGTTTTTCGACCGCAAGGCCTTGAGGGCTGTGGAAGACCAGTTCGAGGAGTTGCGCAGCTTGCCGGAAACGGCCTCTGCCCTGTTGGTAAAGGTGGATGCTTCCGACACGGACGAACTGAAGCGCAAAATCGCCGACATCTCGGCGGTGATAGACCGGTTTGAGCAGTGCAGGCCGTACCGTTTCACGGACAACCCGGACGAATACGGCAAGTATTGGGCCATGCGTTCGGGCATATTTCCGGCGGTGGGCAGCATGCGCCCGGTGGGGACAACCTGCCTGATTGAAGACGTGGCTTTCCCGATTGAATGCCTGGAAGAGGCAACGCAAGATTTGCGGCAATTGCTGCTCCGCAACGGCTATGGCGATGCCGTGATATACGGCCACGCGCTGGAAGGCAATTACCATTTTGTGATAGACCAGCGTTTCGACACCCCCGAAGAGGTGGAACGCTACCGCCGGATGATGGCAGAGGTAGTGGATATGGTCGTGGACAAATACCAAGGTTCGTTGAAGGCGGAGCACGGTACGGGACGCAACATGGCTCCTTTCGTGCGCCGCGAGTGGGGGGATGCCGCCTACCGGCTGATGCAGGATGTGAAAGCACTCTTCGACCCGGAAAACATGCTGAACCCGGGCGTCATTTTCAACGAAGACCCCGAGTCGCACTTGCGGCATATCAAGCCTTTGCCCGCGCTGCATCCGTTGGTGGACAAATGCATCGAGTGCGGCTTCTGTGAGGTCAATTGCGTGAGTTGCGGCTTCGCCTTGTCGTCGAGGCAACGCATTGTGGTGCAGCGCGAAATAGCCCGTCTGCGGCAGACCGGCGAAGACCCCGCGCGCCTGCGCGCTTTGCAGCGCGAATTTCACCATGTAGGCAACCAGTTGTGCGCCGGCGATGGCTTGTGCGCCATGTCGTGTCCGGTGGGTATCAATACGGGTGAATATGTGCACGAGCTGCGGGCAGAGGGCAATGGCCCTGCGGCCATGTATGCCGGCAAAGTGGCGGCCCGCAGGTTCCCGGCCTTGCTGACCGCCCTGAAAATGATGCTGGGGCTGGCCCATGCCGCAAAACGCGTGTTGGGCGACCGCTTGTTAGTGTGGGGCACACGCGTGCTGCGCTCCTGCACGGCAGGCCGTTTCCCGCTATGGACATCGGCCATGCCCAAACCCAACTTCAGCAAACTCCCCGCAAGCCGGCCGGCAGATCGGAAGGTGGTGTACTTTCCGAGCTGTATCAACCGCACCATGGGGGTAAGCCCCGATGACCCATCCCGGCCGCTGACACACGAAATGACCGAACTGCTCCGGAAGGCCGGCTATGAGGTTATTTTCCCCGACCGCATCGAGGGCCTGTGCTGCGGCATGATCTGGGAAAGCAAGGGATTGCCCGAAACGGCCAACCGGAAGGCAGCCGAACTGGAGCGGGCACTGTATCGCGCCAGCCAAGAGGGCAAGTACCCCGTGCTGTGCGACCAAAGCCCCTGCCTGTACCGCATGCGCCGGTGCATGAGCAAGTTGCAGCTGTACGAGCCGGTGGAGTTTATCGACAAATTCCTGCTCGACAAGCTCGACATTACGCCCATTCAGGAAACCATCACGATACACGCCACCTGCTCCACCATCAAGATGGGGCTGAAACCCACCTTGATAAAGGTAGCCCGCCTGTGTGCCGAAAGGGTGTTGGTGCCCGAAGAGGTGGGCTGTTGCGGCTTTGCGGGTGACAAAGGCTTCTTTGAGCCGGAGCTGAACCGCTGGGCTTTGCGCAAGCTGCGCCCGCAGGTGCAACAAGCCCGGGCCGTTGCCGGGTACAGCAACAGCCGAACCTGCGAGATAGGTCTGACGACCCATTCCGGCATCCCTTTCAGGAGCATTGCCTACTTGGTGAATCGGGCAAGCAAGCCCAAGGCACACAGCCGCCCGGCCGCATCGGGCGAAAAGCCCGCCTGAGCCCTTGCTTATCCGCCCCTTCCCCCCTTGTTTCCTCCCGTTCCCGCTGTCGTTGAGCGACTGTAATCGGTTATACAGACCGATTACGGCCGCCCTGCCTGTGCGATGAGTTCGGTTCGCTTGGGCCGAACCGTTCGGCTGCGGGTGTATCACTCGTTCGGGTGAGG
>CAYUYS010000008.1:0-20906 GCA_964449415.1 uncultured Paludibacteraceae bacterium
AAACAACCAACAAAAAAATCCGGTTTAAGGCCGGATTTTTTTTGCAAACATTTATTTATCAACAAGTTTCTCCCTATGCTTTCACGCGGCCTTGGTATGAGCCATCGCGTGTATCTATTTCTATCATCTCACCTTCGTTAATGAACAACGGCACACGGACTTCCGCACCGCCTTCCACTTTGGCCGGTTTGGTGGCATTCGTAGCCGTATCGCCTTTCAGGCCGGGCTCGGTGTAGGTTACTTTCAACTGAACCTTGACAGGAACTTCTGCAAACAGAACCGTTTCTGAAGAAGCATCCGAAACCACTTCCACAACCATTCCTTCTTTCAGGAAATCAACCCCCGTTATCAGTTCATGGGCAATCGGCATCTGTTCATACGTTTCCTGATGCATAAAAATATAGTCGTTTCCTTCTTTATACAAGAACTGATACGGCCGGCGTTCCACGCGCACATCCTCCAACTTTTCACCTATATTGAAACGACGTTCCAAAACGCGTCCATCTACAACATCCTTTAGCCTTGTACGCATAAACGTATTGCCCTTGCCCGGCTTTACGTGCAAGAAGTCAATTACAAAATACAAGCGTCTGTCCAAGCGGATGCAGGTTCCCATTTTTATGTCCTGTGCATTAATCATATATGTTATTCTTTTTGATTGATTACAAACCCGTTGCCCGCTAAGCAACTCAGGAAACTCACGGCAGGCAAAAGCGGTGCAAAAGTATGTATTTTCCTGCAAACCCGCAAATCAGAAGAGTGAGCTCAAATTTCCGGTAAACAATTTGACGGAAATGGCCAGCAAAATAATTCCGAAAAACTTGCGCATCACGTAAATGCCGCCTTTTCCAAAAAATTTCTCTATCCTGGCTGTGGAGCGCAGAACAAAATACACGAAAATCAGATTGAGTAACAGTCCGATGATAATATTGACCACGTCATATTCGGCGCGCAATGACAACAAAGTCGTAAATGAGCCCGGCCCTGCTATCAGCGGAAATGCCAATGGAACAATGGATGAACTGCCTTCCGGACCACGATTGCGGAAGATTTCCACATCGAGCAACATTTCCAACGAAAAGATAAAAATGACCAAAGCGCCCGCCACGGCAAACGACTGTATGTCTACGTTGAAAATCTTCAGTATGAAGTCGCCGGCAAACAGAAAGAGCATCAAAATCACTCCGGCTACGGACGTTGCCCGCAAGGCATGTATCTTTTCGCCTTTCTGGCGTAAGGACAAAATCAACGGGATAGAGCCTAAAATATCGATAATGGCAAAAAGCACCATAAATGTGCTCGAAGTCTGTAACAAGCTGAAATTCATACGTATCTACTTTTTCAATGGTATATATGCATCCAAACAACGCCGATTGAACACACGCCTTTCCTTATCGCGGAACCATCCCCACTTGTTGAAATAGCGGCACATGTTTACCACATGCACCCACAACAGTTTCAGGCTCTTGTACGAACCTTGTCCGTGAGCATGTATGACTGAAATTTCCGGATAAAACACCGTTTCGTAACAGCGATGCATCCGGCGCGTCATGTCCACATCTTCCGGATACAGGAAAAAACGCTCATCAAACAAACCGACTTGCCGTAAGGCTTCTGTGCGAAACAACATGAAACAGCCTGACAAATAAGGGACATTCATCACCTTATCATAACCACTGCCACGCAGTTCAAAGCGTTCCATACGTTTCCGCAGCCATGCCGCCGGCAAAAAACGACGGCCAAACAAATCAAACGGTGTCGGTAACAATTTGCAAAGGTATTGAATTTTGCCGTCAGGATAAAACACTTTGGGTGCCAGCAAGCCAATTTTTGAATTTTTATACATAAAATGCAGGGCTGTTTCCAAAATTTCCGCCTGCAATTGCACATCCGCATTCACGACCAAATGGAAAGGTACATTTTCTGCGAGCGTCCTTCGGATGGCGATATTGTGAGCCGCACCATAGCCCGGATTCCGTCCGTTGAACACATAAACCGCCGGAAGCGCATCCATTTGCCCGTTCCGGGTCGGTGAGTTGTCTATCAAATAAACCTGCTTGACTTGTTGGCTGCCACGCAAAGCCAAAACAAGCCTCCTGATGTCTTCAAAAGGTGTTTCATAAAGGACTATGGACACATTGAGACAAGACATGCAACAAAATTACTGATATATTTCTTTCACAATAGGATAAATCTGATCTGCCAGGAAGTTGTTTTTCACCCACTCTTTTGCTTCGGCGGACATTTTTTCACGCAAATCATCCGAACGCAGCAGCCTGTTGACAGCATCCGTAAATTGCCGGATATTCCTGTTTTCGACAACAAATCCCGTCTTTTGATCTTGATTTACCCAAAGGGTTCCGGAGCCTTCCACTCGGAACGATACTGCAGGGGCTCCGCAATACAAGGCCTCGGCCAAAGCAACGCCAAAAGCCTCACGACGGTCTAACGAAGGAAATGCAAACACGGTTGCTGCATGCATATAATAACGCAATTCCGCTTCCGGCACATATCCCAGGAAAAATACATTGGAAAAATTGGCGGCCTTCTTTTTCAACATTTCCGTCTGCTCGCCGCTGCCACCAATCAATATAACGGCGGAATCATCGATATACGGAACGCTATCTATCAGATAATCAAATCCCTTGTAAGGAACATGCCGGCCGACTGCAAAAATAATTTTCCGATTGCCGTATCGTTTTCTAATTTCCTGAATCTTCCCGATGTCATCATCCTGCAAAACAAACCTGTGTTCATTAATCGTATTGGGTAAAATAACCACCTTCGAAACAAACGGCTGCAGAGGCATGGAACTTTCCAAATACATCGAACTCGTCACCACTATTTTGTAGGCCTTTTTAAGCAGGATACGTTCCCACGGTTTGCAAAGGGCATACAAGGTCATTTTACCCAACACATCCGCGTGCCAATGAATCACGATTTTGGCACCATGCAAATTAACCGCCAACAACAGAAAACCGACCAGCGGATTCGGCAAGTGCAAATGTATGTAATCGGGCCTGAAGCGGGCTATCATTTTACGCAAATGTCGGACATAATTCATCGGAATCGGCTGCGAAGCTACCACCCCGACAATGCCTACACGCAAGATATCCACATCTCCTTGTTCCCAAACCGTTTCTTTTGCATCGTTAAAGCAGATGACCTGCTGTTTGTAATAAGGTTTCAGCTGCTCAACCAAGGTATGGGCGACATCTTCTATGCCGCCGTAATAGGGATAATAAAATTTGGATACATGCAATATTTTTTTCATGATCGGTTTAGAATTACATATCTGAGGTAAGCCATTAAAAATGTCGTCCGATAACCCAGTTTAAACAGGATTGTATTCGCATTTTTCCGGGCAACCGCCGACTGTGCTGCCGGATGCCGCCTATAATTCAACAACACATCGTCGACAAATTTGACCTTCCCAAAGTTTCCGGCAAGTACGCCAAGCCACAAATCATGAGGTACCTGCATGGTAGGAAACGGCAACAATCTTGCTAAAAGTTCTTTCCTTAACGCCATACAGCAACCGAGAAACGCACAATGCATCAGATTATCAAATAGCGCATCGCTTAATTTAATGCGATCAAAATAAGACGGGACAAGCACCCTGCCTTCATCATCAACCAACCGGCAATTGTGCACAACCATACTTGCATGCTCCATCTCACGCAACACAGTCCTGACTTTTCCCGGAAGCCAGACATCATCCTGATCACATAAAAAAACCACCTCTCCCGATGCATGGAGCAAAGCATTGTGAAAATTGCCGGTTATTTTGGCAAAAGGATATTTTGCCGATGCCAAAGGCGCATGCCGCAGTATCTTTATTCTTTTGTCATGAAAACTTTCCAATATCCGGACAGTCGCGTCGGTCGATGCATCATCCGACACGATAATTTCATCCTCATCCGACAATTGAGCCAAAACCGAGGCTATCTGCTCTCGTATGTGCATTTCACCATTGTATGTTGCAATACAAACCGAAATCATTTTACCATGCTCCGTAAGGTCATACGCACATATTTACGCTTGTCCGCATAAAAACACTGTTTTATACAACGCGCGCAAAGGCGGGCCAGCAACACACAATGTGCCACAAACCCTTGTTCTTTGGCAATACGTTTGGTCGATTCCATGATCATTTCATATCGCCGGGGTGTCATGTTATTGGCATAATCCAGTACCGACAAGTTTTGCACAACATCAGATTCAAATACCAACACTTGTTTCCCTTGCTTCCACAAGCGATACAGATAACATGTGTCCAGATTGTCCAGAGGATATTCTGCCGGGAATCCGCCAATTGAACACATGGCATCCACACGTAACACGGCGCAGCCGTTAAAGGCTGCTGTCGGTTGCGTCAACAGCCCAACGCGTGCTTTTCTCATAATCCCATAAGCACCCAGAACAGGGGTATAGGTAAATGGAGAAATTTGCTTTTTGTCCGAGGCATATATCCGGGGTAACAAGACCGCCACATTTTGAGGGACATGGGTCAGGTGTGACAGCAAATTAGGAAAATAATCTGCACTTATTTCCGTATCCTGATCCAATAACAGAAGCCACTCGGCATTGTTCTGTTTTGCCTTGCGCAAGGCAAGATTATACGGCAAAGCCAGCATGTCATTCTGTTGGGCAATATGCAATTCATACTCGGATGATTCCGGAATCTGCACCTCCGGCGAATTGTTGTACACCAGCAAAAAATACCTACACTTCAAATCCTCTATATAACGCATCAGGGTCTGGTATGACAAACTGTCTTCCAACCGCATTTTATACAGCACGATTACTATCTGAACAACCGGCGTATCCATTTCATCGAGTGTGTAGCAATTTATGTTTACTTAACCAAAAAGGCAGGAACAATAACAAGCCAAACTTGATATTCCCTACGAGATTTGTCATTAACGTCTCGTTAACATACTGCTGTAGAATTATGACGGCAAAATAAGCATAGAATATGATAAAAAAGTCGCTGCCCATTTGAGCGCCTTTAAAAACAAAACCATAAAGCAGTCCGAAAACAAGTGCGGCACATAACACTCCGATTTTTCCAAAATCTTTGTAAAACGGATACATCCCTGTGTATGTGTTGGTTACGATTGGCTTTTTAATAAACGGCAGCAATGGGTCTACGGGAGGAATGGAGGAAATACCCAACTTGTAGCCAATGGCATACGCGAATCGGAATGTATTTTCTCCTTTGTGAGGCGCCGATTTGGGCGTCGTAACATCAAAAGCACTCATGCTACTCAAAGCGTATAAAACAATAAATTTGTTTTGATCCTCTCTGTTTTCAAAATCCTGTTTGGTTCTGACTGACTGCAACACAAAAAACGAGACGAACAAAGCCAACACGCCCATTAAAATATATTTCAGCTTAATATGATACTTGAAATACAAAATACAAAGTGTTAAAACAAGTATCCAGAGGAACATCATCTTTGACATGGTGAAAAAGCCGAACAACAACATAAAAACACACGGTAAAAATAACCGCCACCATTTGCGGAAGGAAAAATAATACAACTCCAATGCATACGAAACCTGGCATACGATAACCAGAAATCCATTATACGCTTCGTAATTTTTCAATTGACCGATAGAAGCCATGCGCAGATTACGTTGCCAAGCTCCGCTCAGACCGACGATTTCAATCACCCATATCAGAAACAAGATAAGCGAACAGGCCACAATTACCAAGTATATATTCCGCACCAGCCAACTCGCCTCTTCTTTGATAACCGGAAAGCTGAATGACTGCACAAACAGGGAACTTAATACTATACCAAGCGCCCAAAAAGACAGCGACCCCAGAAACCTATCTGACAAAGGAGGCAGGGTGTGTGGCAATGTTATGAACAAAGCAAGGCAAAAAAGCCATACCGCAGCCGTCAACACACCGGGAGCGAAAACATTTTGTCGAGACAGCAAATAGCTACCCGACAACAATACACACAATAATACAATGACCCAGAAAAACATAACCGACTATTTCCTTTTTAAATATACCAAACTGCCCGACAAGGCTATTTCTGCAACTTCGGCAACCAAATATCCGCATGCCGCACCGAAAATTCCCCAACGGGGAACCAGCCATACGGTCACACAAATACATACGCACATGACTATCAAGCCCACATAAGGAGCATAACGCTCCAACTGAAATGCATACAGCCCTTGTATGGTAAACATGCTGGCAACAATAACCAGCAACGGAAGCACAGAAAAGAAACGTAACAGCGGTATTGCCGCAACAAACTCAGCACCCAGAAACAAAGGTACAACTTTCGGAGAGGCGAAAAAAATGACTACACACGACAGGCAGGCAAACAAAGTTACATAAAGCAAGGACCGCTTAAAAAAGGACCAGCCTACGGCTCTTGAGACAGCAAATTTCCGGGACATTGCCGGAAAAAGGCTCATGCTGACAGGGACATTGACCAACATAATCAAAGCAATGATAATCTTATAAGCACCTGAATATATCCCTAAGTCTGTATTGGTGGCGTGGAAACCCAAATAAGTAAGTCCAAAGGTAGAATATACGGTACCAAATAATGTGTTAAAGAAAATAGGCGTGCTTTCGGCAAACAATTTCTTCCGAATGTCTATCCCACGCAAGCTCCAACCCAAGTCATAACGCCGCACGACATATACAAAAGCATACAAGCCAATCACAATGTACGACAAAGACAACAGCAGCAAGTAAAGTCCGTCGTCGGTAGCGTTCTTTACGAGGATCACCACGCATAATCCGCCCAAAAACTTGATGAAGAAATTGAAGCATGCCATTTTGCCCATTTCCTCTATGCCTTGAAAAAACCAGCTTGGAAACAAGACAAAACCGATATTGATAAGGAATGCATACGCGAACAATAGCCTATCGGCCCGAGCCCGTTCCCACACCAAAAACAGCACGCACAAGATCAGGGAAGTGACAAGAAACAACAGCAACTTGTAATATATTGTCGTCCAAAAAACACTTCGCTGTTCAGCCTTGTTCTCCTTGCACAAGGCAATTGCCCTTGTGGCCGAATACTCAAAACCATAATTGACCAAAATAGTCAGATATGCGATGATATTCTGAACATAAGAGACCTTGCCAAAGGATTCTGCTCCCAATGCTCGCACAACAAAAGGGATAATCAATACAGGGATAACGTAGTTTGCCGCTTGCAGCAAACCAAGCGAGGCCATATTGCGGAATATGGTCGTCTGCATTATTTGTTGTGCTCTAATCAAGGTTATCCATCGTATTTTCCGACCTTGCTTTCGATGGTAACATCTTCTTTGGACGATGTCTGTATCTTCACATTGGTGATTACGCTTTCCGCGCCGGACGCATAGCAGGCTTCCTGTGCAAGCCGAAGTGCTTCCATTACCTGATCATAAGTCCCTTCCACAACGGTTTCGAACGGGCAAACTTTGTAGGAAATCCCCGTTGCGGCAATTGCCTCTATGGCTTTGTCCACAATTGCATAAGGATGCGTGGAGTCACCCGGCGTCGGCAACACTTGGATAGCCGCATTGATCTGATGTTTCATCATAGCATGACCCCCGTTTTTATGAGTAAAGGTCGTAAATATTCAACGTAAAAAACGTGATTGTATTGCGTTTCTATTTTATAAAATAAAAGCCCGATTTTTTCGGGCTTTTATTAAACTGCCATAACCTTTATTCCGCCGGTACAGTTTCCTGAGCGGCTGCAGTTTCTTCGGTTTGGGCTGCTTCTGCAGCTGCGGCTTCCTTGGCAGCAAGTGCTTCTGCTTTTTTCTTTGCCAATTCCGCTGCTTTTTCCTGATTCACCTTTATTTCTGCATCCAAACGTGCTTTTGCTACAGCGGCTTTATCTGCTGCAACCTGTTCCCGGGTCTTGTCCAAGGCTTTGGTTTTGGTATCCTTCCAGGCTTCGAATCGCTTCTGCGCTTCCGCTTCGTCAAAAGCGCCTTTCTTGACACCGCCCTGCAAGTGTTTCATCAACATCACACCTTCTCTGGAGAGGATGTTGCGTACCGTATCCGTAGGCTGGGCACCTACATTTATCCAATACAGAGCCCTGTCAAATTTCAGGTCTACCGTAGCAGGATTCGTGTTGGGATTGTAAGAGCCGATTCGTTCAATAAATTTACCATCACGCGGAGCACGGCTGTCTGCTATCACGATATGATAATAAGCATATCCTTTGCGGCCGTGGCGTTGCAATCTGATTTTCGTTGCCATTTTTTAGTTCTGATTTTAAATGTTAATAGCTATACTTTTTCTCGAAAAGCGGGCGCAAAGATATAAATTATTTTTCACACATTCAAGCCTCTACAAATTTTATTTGCATGAAAAGAAAAAACTCCGTACCTTTACCACTTTAAAAAATAACGCTCCATGACTCATAAATGGATATTAAACCAATTGACAGATGAGCAGATCACAATAAAAAACAAATTAGCGAAGGAATTAGGTATCAGCCAGATACTCACACAATTACTGGTTATGCGAGGTATCAACACATTTGATGATGCCCGGTGTTTTTTCCGACCCGATTTGCACGATTTGCACGATCCTTTCTTAATGACTGACATGCGTAAGGCGGTAGACAGGCTTACGCTGGCCATGCAACGCAACGAAAAAATCCTTGTGTACGGTGATTATGATGTTGACGGAACAACAGCCGTTGCTTTGGTCTATAAGTTTCTGAAACAATTTTACACAAACATTGGCTTTTACATTCCGGATCGTTACACGGAAGGCTATGGCATTTCCATCCAAGGCATTGATTATGCCGCCGACCATGGTTTCCGTTTGGTCATTGCGTTGGATTGTGGCATTAAGGCTGTCGGCAAAGTGGCTTATGCTACCTCGCGCAACGTAGATTTCATCATCTGTGACCATCATACGGCCGATGATGTAATCCCGCCTGCCGTGGCCGTTTTGGATCCGAAACGCAACGATTGCCATTATCCTTACTCCGAATTGTCGGGCTGTGGTGTCGGCTTCAAATTCATGCAAGCCTTTGCACAAACCAACGGTATCAGCTTCAAACTGCTGTTGCCTATGTTGGATCTGGTGGCGCTCAGCATAGCCTCCGACATTGTTCCCATTACCGGCGAAAACAGAGTATTGGCCTACTACGGCCTGAAACAAATAAACCAGCACCCAAGTATCGGCATAAGAGGCATTCTGGATGTGTGCGGTTTGTCCAACAAGGAAGTCACCATTAGCGACATTGTGTTCAAAATTGGCCCTCGCATCAATGCATCCGGACGCATGAAAGTTGCTTCTGAAGCCGTGCAACTACTGATTTCACAAGACCCGACGTTTGCCAAAGAAAAAAGCGATGCCATAGATGAATACAACAACGACCGCAAACATCTGGACAAAAGCATAACCGACGATGCCTTGTCCATTATTCAGGCCGATGAGCAGTTCAGACAACGCAGGTCGCTTGTTATGTACAAACCGGACTGGCATAAAGGGGTATTGGGCATTGTTGCTTCGCGTCTGACCGAAGAGTATTATAAACCGACTGTCGTTCTGACGCGTTCCAACGGATTGGTTTCCGGATCGGCACGCTCGGTTGCCGGATTTGACATTTACGCTGCCATTGACCATTGTCGTGATTTGCTGGAAACATTCGGTGGTCACATGTATGCGGCCGGTTTGTCGCTGCAAGAAAAACACGTTCCCGAATTTGCCAGACGGTTCGAGGAATTTGTCTCCGGTAACATCCTGCCTGAACAGCAACAACCACAAATTCATGTCGATGCCATTGTTGAATTCAAAGACATTACGCCTCGATTCTTCAAGATATTGAAACAGTTCGGCCCGTTTGGCCCAAGCAACATGAAACCGGTTTTCATGACGCGCGGAATCATCGATTGCGGCAAAAGTCATCCGGTCGGGAAGGAACAGGAGCATTTGAAGCTGGCCATAAGAGATGCCAGTTCGAAGAATATCCAAAATGGCATTGCTTTTCAAATGGGCGAATACGACAAGGAACTGAAAGCCGGCACTCCGTTGGATATTTGCTACACGATAGAAGAGAACACCTTCAACGGGAACACCAGCCTGCAACTCGTGATTAAGGACATAAAGCCGAGCAACGAAAACGAGATACGGGAAGAAGTCTGATAAATTCAGGCTTCTTCTATTTTCTGGGTTTCAGCGTCCGGGGAGGCATTGGTTTCTGAAGAGCCGAAACCGCCCTCGTGCAAAACCAAACGTTTGTAATAAGAAATCAGCAATGTTGTTATAGGCAAAGCTATGATCATGCCGGCTATTCCGAGCAATGAGCCCCAGACACAAAGTGCCAACAGAATCAAAGCAGGATTCATACCTGTTACGTTGCCCATTATTTTAGGTACCAAGAAGAAATCTTGGATACATTGAACCACGATAAAAACAATCGCTATCCCTAACATGACAAGCCAGAAATTCGTCCCGGTTTCCATAGCCTGCAAAAGTCCAAGCAACACACACGGGAGTACGCCTATTGTTTGCAAATACGGCACCATGTTCAGGAGGCCCAGAAACAAGCCGATGACTATAGCCAAGGGCAGGCCTGTGATACAAAATCCAATTGCGAACAATATTCCGACCGACAACGCCACCAATGCCTGACCACGAAAATAACGGTTCATTCCGGTTTCCAGATCATGCACAATATCCATTAGCAACGGTTTGTATTTCGGCGGAATAAAATCGCTCCAACCTTGTGAAATCTTCTCAAAATCAATCAGGATAAACACAAGATACAACAAGCAGATAAATACAACGGCTATGCCCATGACAAAACTTATGGAACTGTCTACTATGCTCCACAACTTGGGCAACAAACGTTTCAACGCAGCCATTAAATTCTCATCGTGCAACAAGGTGATGACATCCAATTGCGAAACAAATGTTCTAAACCAGACCTGCCACGTTTCCGGCAAGAAAGACAGCGCACTTTTTCCGTTCATATACATGGAAATCAGATCACTCAACTTGCCGAACTCTTTGGATACCAATGGAATAAGCACGGCCAGTATGCCGACAAATACGATCAACAAACCCAACAGAGTAACCATCACGGCCAACACACGATGCTTCAGCCGACATGTATACTGGAAAAATTTCACCACCGGATGAATCATATAGGCAATAAACCAACTGACCAGAAATGGCAGCAACACACCACTCAGGCGTTTGGTAAGCAGGAACAAGACAACCAGAACCGCGATGGCAATCAGCAAACGTACAGTTCTGTCAAAAGTGTAAGGTCGTTCATGGTACATTTTTCTTCTGATTAAGTTCGTGAAAACAACGTCTGCATATCGGTTCGTATTCCGCCATCTCACCCAACAAAACCTGTTGGTTGCTCTCTATCAGCCGATGAGATACATAGGCCAGCGATCCGCAACGCACACAAATAGCATGCACCTTGTAGACATCTTCGGCAACGGCCATTAATGCCGGCATCGGACCAAAAGGCTTTCCTTGATAATCCATGTCCAAGCCTGCCACAATCACACGCACACCCCTGTTGGCAAGCTCGCGGCACACATCAACCAAACCATCGTCGAAAAACTGCGCTTCATCGATGCCGACAACTTCCACATCATCGGCCAACAACAATATATTGCCCGAAGAATCTACCGGCGTGGAGGCAATCACCTTCTTGTCGTGCGAAACGACTTCAACATCCGAATAGCGCGTGTCAATGGCCGGTTTGAAAATTTCCACCTTTTGTTTGGCAAACTGGGCACGGCGCATGCGACGTATCAGTTCTTCCGTTTTCCCTGAAAACATGGAACCGCATATCACTTCTATGCTCCCCCGCTTGGGTACAGGAGACTGTGAATCCCTTTCTGAAAACATATCTATCCTTTACAAATCATTATTCTCACTATCAAGGAAATACACCGCCATTCTGTCTTTCTTTCCGATCAAATTCTTATGCAAAAAACAAAGGGTGTTTTTCCAATTCGTGTCAGATGTACAAAAGTACAAAAAAATGAATTGCCGGCAAATCCTAAAACCAAGGTTGGTCATCACACAATTATTTGATACCTTTGCCCGGCCTTGCCCATACGATGAAATATTTAAGTGACATACGACATATAATCCATACGGACACTGCAAAAAAATCAGCAAAACTCCTTTCTGCCAACATTGTTGCACAAGTTATCGGACTAATCATATATCCCGTCCTTACACGGCTGTATTCTCCGGATGATTTTGGCTTGTTCAATTTGTTTTCAAGCATCGGGAGCATACTTGCGTTATTGGCGACCGCCGAATATCAATACGCTATCGTATTGCCCAAACGCGACAAGGATGCCATCGCCCTTTTCCAGACAGGCGGTTTCATCGCGCTGACAGTAACCGCACTTATCGCACTGACCATCCCTTTCCGGCGCAGTATTGCCGGCTTGTTCAATACGCCCCAACTTGCCGACTGGTATTTTCTGCTCCCGCTGCTTGTTGCAGGCTCCGCATGCTGGAATTTGCTTAACTATTGGATGACCCGCAAGAAACAATTCGGCAACATCGGTTTTTACCAACTTTCACAAAGTATTATCAATGCAGGGACAAAATACTTTTTCGGCATTTCCGGTTTTCTGGCCGGCGGACTGATTGTTTCAACGGTTATCGGTTCCATTGCTGCATTCGTTGTCAGCCTGACCATATCCTTGCGGAAATATGCCATACAGTTTGCACATGTCAACCTAAACCGCTGCAAATACGTGGCAAAGAAATATGCAAATTTCCCAAAATTTTCGTTGGTACGGGCATTTATCAATCAATTTTTCGGGCAAATACCCGTCCTGTTACTGACTCCTGCCTTCGGGACAGAACATATTGCATATTGGTCTGTGGCTGTATTGCTGTCATTTACGCCCATTAACCTAATTTCAAAATCCTTGTATCAAGTGTTGTTTCAAAAAACGGCCAATGATGTGCAACAAAAGAAATCCATTTTGCCTTTCTACAAAAAGTTCGTTTGCATAACATTTGTCATTACTGCCCTTACTTTTTGTCTTTTATATCCGGTGTTGCCTTGGCTGACAAAATTTTTGTTGGGTGAGGCGTGGGGTATCACAGGCACATATATTCGCTATATGCTACCTTGGTTAGCTGTTTCGCTGGTTGCTGCGAGCATGTGCTCTGTTGTGGATATTTTCTTTCAGCAACGCAAGGCTTTATTTTTTGAAATATTGTTGGCGGCAGCACGTTTGTGTGGCATTCTTATGGGCATAATCACCAACAATTTTGCAGTTTCTATTGCCGGCTACGCAATGGGAAGTGCATTGGTCATACTTATGCAGTTGTGTTGGTTTATGCGTTTCATCAAGCAGTATGAACAAACCTTATCGGTTTAAACTTTTGCGATACACCTGCAACAACCGCTTTCCGACCGCATCGTATGTAAATTTTCGGGCCGTTTCTCTGATGGTATCCGGATTGTATTCCTGAAAATGATCCAGCATCCAAATAATCGCATCGCGTAATGCAGCTTCATCGCCTATCGGCACGAGTTTCCCGTTCTGAGGCGTGAGATTTTCCGGAATCATGCCTACCGGCGTTGTTATCAACGGTTTACCGCATGCCCATGATTCGGAAAAGACAATACCTGCCGTTTCATAATTGGAGAACATCAACACAAAATCGCTGTTATACATCCAATTACAAACCTGTTCCGGCGACATTTCTCCCAGAAATTGCACAATATTTTCGGGCAAACCAAGCCGGCGGGCATAGTGTACCATCTGTTCATAATCGGGACCGATTCCGATTACCAACAACTCGAAATCATTCCGTTTCATAGCCACCTGATTCACAGCGCGTAGCAGACCACTCACATTTTTGGCCTTATCTGCAAAACAAGAAACATGCAGTATTCGTTTTTTTGCCCTTTGTTCTATCGGCCGCGGAGTATAAAAAAAATCGTCCACCACATTGTCTACCAAACAGTAATTCGGGTTACGCAATTTACAATGCTGCATTGCCTCCGACAAACTTGCCGAAACAGGCATCACACATCGCGCATGACGGGCCACAAACCGGATTATCCAACAATGAAAAAATCCCGTAAAATTAAAATTCTGCGGCAAATAACGACTCCAATGCTCAAGAACAACATACGGAATCTTGTATCTGACTTGCAACCAATAAGCCAAAACGCTACTGCACGTCAAAATATTCACCTGACAGATATCCGCTTTTCCCCATTTTATGGAAAGCCTGCGATAACCCATCCGAAAAGCGCGTACATAATTTACTGCTTTGAAAAAACGCGACCAAAAGCGGCCTGTGGGAAAAGGATAGTAAACATAAAATTCCTTTACATTTCCGCAATTTTGCTCCACGATTTCAAAATTCTTTGCTTGCTTGTCTGCGTGCAAATAAAGCACGCATACGTCCGCATACCGCGAAACGGCCTCCGCGTGCTTGCGGACAAAAAGGCCTTCCATGGCATCGTAAAGATGCGGATACCAAGCCGTCAGAAAAAGCACCTTCATCTTTTTTTCCATGTCCACAGCCGGTTGGCAAACAAAAACAGTCGGAACGTCGGTTTATAATATTTCTCGACGCTGTAATAGCTTGTTTTCTTTGTGCCAAATTGCCGGTATGAATTGGCAATGCCGCTTACCATACTTCCTTCAAAATCGAAGGAAGCGGTTTTGCCTCTGGCAAACTTCATGGCTTCCAACACCAACAAGGCCGATGCTCCCGAATTTTTGTACGCGTGCGAATAACAAGGTATCAGAAAATAGGCCGAATGTGCATCCCAAACAAGAAATACAGCGGCAAGCGCCTGCCCGTCCATGTTGCGGATAGTGATAATTTGTCCCTGCGAACGGGCTTTGGCTGCTTTGTAAAGCGCCATAAAGAATTCCCGCGAATAACTGATTGTGCGCTTGCGCTCTGCCAGACAGGCCGCATGGAAGTTGTAAAACTCATCGCCCGACATATCCGAATCCATGCGCAAAGTCAATGCTTTCTGCAACTGGCGCTTCTTGTTCTTACTGAACGATGCTACCAATGCATCCATATCCGTCAGATTATCAACCCGATACGTTATCCGTTCCTTCACTTTGAAACCATTCTCCTTGAAACAGGCAGGAAAAGGCGATGCAATGGGATATTGTTGATAATAATAGGCCAATTGCAAGGCTTTCAGCTGTGAAACAAAATTATTTGCCAGTTCGGATGCCTCATTCGCACACGCCGGTTTGACCCAAATTCCATTGATTTGTGTCTGTTGCGGCTGCATGATGTATCTCATACACAGCTTCTTACCAAACAAATACGGCATAGCGGCCACAATTTCACCATTGCGGGTACACAGCAGCACATCCCATTGTTTGCCCACACACACGGCTTCCATCCACCAATATTGCAAAAACAACGGGATGGTCGTTTCTTGTTCGCACAAGATGCGGTATTGTTCCTTCGGAGTCATACGAATGTCTGTTTTTCAGTTCAACATGGGCACAACACGTTTCATGGCTTGCATAAATACATCTATCTCATTTTCAGAATTATACAATCCAAACGATATGCGTACCGTTCCCGGGATGCCATAATGGTCAATCAGCGGCTGCGCACAATGATGCCCTGTCCGGACGGCAATTCCCATTTTATCCAGCAACATGCCCAAATCGTACGGATGAATTTTGCCGACCAAGAACGAAATAACGCCGCTTTTCTGTTCGGCTTCGCCAATAATACGCATGCCTTCTATTTCCTTGAGACGCGCAGTGGCATAACGCATCAAAGCCTGTTCGTGCGATGCAATTTCGTTCATGCCGATTTGCCCGACGTAACGCAGGGCTTCCGCCAAGGCCGTCGAACCGATATAATCCGGTGTGCCCGCCTCAAACTTGTAGGGCAATTCGTTGTAGGTTGTCCGCTCAAATGTTACATTCGCTATCATTTCGCCGCCGCCTTGGTACGGTGGAATGGCTTCCAGCCACTCTTTTTTTCCATACAACACACCAACGCCGGTCGGGCCGTATATTTTATGGCCGGAAAAAACGTAGAAATCGGCATCCATATCTTGGACATTTACGGCCATGTGCGGCACGGATTGCGCGCCATCTATCAATACAGGAATTTTCTTGGCATGTGCCGCACACACGATTTCCTTGACAGGATTCACGGTGCCCAATACATTGGAAACGTGTGCTACGGAAACTATTTTCGTTTTATCGGAAAGCAAACGCCGGTAAGCATCCATGTCCAATTCACCGTTTTCCAGCACGGGAACCACACGCAACACGGCCTTTTTACGCCCGCACAACATTTGCCACGGCACGATGTTGGAATGATGTTCCATTGCCGTGATCAACACTTCATCGCCCTCACCGACAAACTGCTCGCCGAACGAAAAAGCAATCAGATTGATGGCTTCGGTTGTTCCCCTCGTAAAAATGATATTCGTCCGGTCCGGCGCGCCGATAAAATCGGCGACAACCTGGCGCGCCGATTCGTGCGCCTCGGTTGCCAGCCGGCTCAGATAATGAACGCCGCGATGTATGTTGGCATTGTACTTGGTATAACCGGTCATGATTTTATCCAACACGCATTGTGGCTTTTGGGTGGTCGCTGCATTGTCAAGATAGACCAGCGGCCGCCCATATACTTTTTCCTGCAAAATAGGAAAATCTTTTCTTACATCTTCCATGTTTTTTTCGACAATCTGCGTAGCTCGGCATTGACTTTTTACACGACTTACCAAATGGAAACGCGGTTTTCGGGAGCCACATACATCGGCGATTCATCCGTTACGCCGAAGGCTTCGTACCAGGCATCGATATGGGGCAAAGCGCCATTTACGCGCCAACGCCCCAGCGAATGCGGATCGCCCTTGGTGCGCACCAGAATTTCTTCCGGGCGGATATTGCCGGCCCAGACATTGGCATAGGCCAGGAAGAAGCGTTGTTCCGGCGAGAAGCCATCCACTGTGTCCAGCGGAGCATCTTTTGTAGCATTTTTAAATGCCTGATAACTAATTTGCAAGCCGCCGTGGTCAGCGATATTCTCACCCAAGGTAAAGCGTCCGTTTGCATACACGCCCGGTGCCACTTCGATAGCATCGAAATAATCTGCCATTACTTTTGTGCGGGCATCAAAATTTGCCTTGTCTTCGGCCGTCCACCAATTGTGCAGATTACCATCCTTGTCAAACTGGCTGCCTTGGTCATCAAAACCATGCGTCATTTCATGACCGATAACGACACCGATTGCGCCATAATTGAACGCATCGTCGGCATTCATGTCGAAGAACGGATATTGCAAAATGCCCGCGGGGAAGCAAATCTCGTTCGTACTCGGATTGTAGTAAGCATTGACGGTTTGCGGCGTCATATACCAACGATCCTTGTCTACCGGTTTGTTTACAAAGCTAAAATTATATTCGTTTTCAAAACGGCTGGCATGTTTCAGATTGGCATAATACGATTCCGATGGACTAATTTCCAATGCCGTATAATCACGCCATTTGTCAGGATAGCCGATTTTAACATAAAAAGCATCCCGTTTTTCTTGTGCGCGGGCTTTGGTTGTATCGCCCATCCATTCCAGATTCCGGATGCGTTCGCCCAAAGAAATCTGCAGGTTTTTCACCAAGGCAAGCATGCGCTGTTTTGCCTCGGGCGGAAAATATTTTGCCACATACATTTGTCCCACAGCTTCGCCCAGCGTTCCGTTCACCACATCGACCGCACGTTTCCAACGCGGTGCCTGCGCTTCTTTTCCAGACAAGACTTTGCCGTAAAACTCAAAATTCTGCGCACTCAGACTGTCGCTCAAATAAGCAGCCGCACCATCAATGGTTTGCCACTGCAGGTAAGCAACAATATCGGCAAGCGATTCAGTCTCAATGATTTTACCCACTTCCTGCAAATGGTTTACCTGTCCGACGGATAGCTCGTCCGACGATATGCCAAGCCCGCTCCAATAGGTATCCCAGTCAATTTGTGGCACCAAAGCCTTCAAATCGGCCATGGACATTTTGTTATAGTTCAATTGCGGGTCACGCAAAGTCACGTTGTCAAACGCCGCTGTTGCCAGCCGGGTTTCAATGCGCAACACGGCAGCCGCATTGTTTTGGGCCTGCTCCGGCGTGAAACCGCACAATTCGAACATTTTGGCAACATGTTCCCGGTATTTGGCGCGGATTCCCACCGTATGCTCATCGTTGTCCAGATAATACTCGCGCTCGCCCAACGCATAACCGCCCTGGTATGTCTGCAACAAATTCATGGAGCTGTTTTTGGCATCCGCATCCACATACACATAAAAGAAGCTGCCTCCTTCGCCATTCATATACAATTCCGGCAACAAAGCCGCCAATTGGGCCTTGTCGGTCAGGGCTGCTATTTTTGCCAGCGTTGCCTGAATAGGTTGATAACCTTCCGCATTCAGCCGGGCGCTGTCCATTGCCAAATTGTAAAGGTCGCCGATTTTTTGCTCAATGCTGCCCTGCGTTTTGTTGGGCCGTTGGGCCAATTCTTCAATCAGTTCATTCAATTGTTTGCGGTTATCTTCCGCCAACTTGTCAAACGAGCCAAAACGTGAATATTCCGCCGTCAGCGGATGCTTTTTCATCCAACCGCCACAGGCAAATTGATAAAAATCATTTTGGGGCACTGCGGTCGTATCCAGATTGGTCAAATCAATACCCGTAGTCCGGGTCACTTTCTTGCTGCATGCTGTCATAATCAACGCCAATGCAATAATTGATACATGTTTGATATTCATACGATTTTGATTTAGTATTCAAATGTTCCAAATTCACTTTCGATAACCAGCCGGTTGGCAGCCGCCGACTCGCAATAGCCGCACACCTGCGCATCTATGCGAAACGAGCGGGCTATTTCAACCACTTGCCGCGCATAACTTTCCGGCAAATAGATTTCAAGACGTTGCCCCATGTTGAAAACCTTGTACATTTCCTTCCACTCCGTGCCGGATTCCTGTTGGATAAGGCGGAACAAAGGCGGAATCGGGAACAGGTTGTTTTTCACAACCTTCATGTTTTCCACAAAATGCATGACTTTGGTCAGAGCACCACCCGAACAATGAACCATGCCGTGAATATGCGGGCGCAACTCATCCAACAGGCGTTTGACCACCGGCGCATACGTGCGTGTCGGTGAGAGCACGAGTTTGCCCGCGTCGATATTCAGGCCTTCTATTTGTTGTGTCAATGAATATGAACCCGCATACGCCAAATGGTCGGGCATGGCGTGGTCATAACTCTCCGGATACTTCTCTGCCAGATAATGTGCAAACACATCATGGCGCGCCGATGTCAGTCCGTTGCTGCCCATGCCACCGTTGTAGTTTTTTTCATACGTTGCCCGGCCGCAACTGGACAAGGCGACAATCACATCACCATCGGCTATATTCCCATTGTCAATCACATCCGCACGTTTCATGCGGCACGTTACCGTGCTGTCCACAATTATGGTGCGCACCAAATCGCCCACATCGGCAGTTTCGCCGCCTGTGTGATAGATATTCACGCCCAAGCCGCGCAATTCTTCCACCAATTCGTTTGTTCCGTTGATGACAGCCGAAACCACTTCGCCGGGAATCAAATGCTTGTTACGCCCTATCGTGCTTGACAACAAGATATTATCCGTTGCGCCGACGCAGAGCAAGTCATCGATATTCATAATCAGCGCATCCTGCGCAATTCCTTTCCATACGGACAAATCGCCGGTTTCCTTCCAATACATGTAGGCCAGGCTCGATTTTGTACCGGCTCCGTCGGCATGCATGATGTTGCAATAGGCCGGGTCGCCGCCCAATACATCCGGGATAATTTTACAAAATGCTTTGGGAAAAATGCCTTTGTCTATGTTCCTGATGGCATTGTGCACATCTTCCTTGGCTGCGGAAACGCCGCGTAGCGTATATCGTTCACTCATACTGCTTTTGAAAAACTGAATCTGATGGCAAAGATACGAAAGAATGTTGGATTAGCCCTTTACAACTGCGGTTTATTTTTGCCCGCCAGCTCCCTTATCACATAACTCGCCATCCAGCAACCGAACATGTTCGGCATATATGAAACGGTTCCCGTTGTCGTTTTCTTGTATTTTTCGCCAACGGCCGGCACTACACAACGTTTGTCGACCAATTCCGTGCTGAACACACAAGGAATGCCACGCCTTATGCCCAAAGCGGCCAGACGGCTGCGCACTATCCGCGCCAACGGGCAATATTCCGTTTTGGAAATATCCGCGAGCCTGATTTTCGATGGGTCTGTTTTGCCACCCGAACCCATGGAAGATATGACCGGTATTGCCCGCGCAACACATTGAGACAGCAAAAAAACTTTGGGCGAAACCGTATCTATGGCATCCACGACAAAATCAACAGGCTGTGCGTCCAACAAACGTATCGTATTTTCCTCTTCCAAAAATTCGGCATACGTTGTAACCTGCAAATCGGGATGAATATCCAGCAAGCGCCGCCGCCACACATCTACTTTGAGCCGACCGATGGTGGAAGCGGTCGCAATCAGCTGGCGGTTGACGTTGCTGACCTGCACGCAATCCGCATCCACCAGCGTAAGCCGGCCAATTCCTGCACGCGCCAACATTTCCAGCACGGCACCACCCACACCGCCACAACCAACCACCAAAACATGCGCAGAACGCAAATCCGCCATACGTTCCGCACCAAACATAAGCTCCATTCGACTAAACATAAAACCGCATTGAAATAGGACAGACAAAGGTAAAACCTATTGATTGAATGAAATCATAGAATAAGTTAAAATGAAAACGTTGCGATAGATATCCTTTCCTATCTGTTTCAAACCTTAGCCCCGCCGCCCTGCCGGCTTGCGGCATTATGAGGGTGCAAAGATAATAAAGAACCGGATGCCACCT
>CAYUYS010000009.1:0-20692 GCA_964449415.1 uncultured Paludibacteraceae bacterium
ATCCAACCGACAGATACAGCCGGCGGGGCAGGGCACATTCTATTTTAGAAATCTCCTGAATTACATTATCTTTGCGGCCGAATTTTCGGAAAAAAACAATATAGCCAACAGAGCAACATGGAAGAAACGACAAAAAAAAGCCTGAACTTCATAGAGGCAATTGTGGAGGAAGATATTAGGAACGGCGTGAACAACGGTCGCGTACAGACGCGTTTCCCGCCGGAACCGAACGGCTATCTGCATATCGGCCACGCCAAAGCCATCTGCATGGATTTCGGTATCGCACAAAAATACAACGGTGTCTGCAACCTGCGTTTCGACGACACCAACCCCGTCAAGGAAGATGTCGAGTACGTCGATTCCATCATGGAAGACATACGTTGGCTCGGCTACGAATGGGGCAACGTGTATTATGCATCCGACTATTTCCGGCAATTGTGGGATTTGGCCATCCGCCTGATCAGGGACGGCAAAGCATACGTGGACGAGCAAAGCGCCGAAACCATCGCCCTGCAGAAAGGCACGCCCACCCGGCCCGGCACAGAAAGCCCTTACCGGAACCGTCCGATAGAAGAGAATCTGGCCTTGTTCCGCAAAATGAACGCGGGCGAAGTGCCCGAAGGTGCCATGGTGCTCCGCGCCAAAATAGACATGGCCCATCCGAACATGCACTTCCGCGACCCGATCATGTACCGGGTCATCACCTCGCACCCGCACCACCGCACGGGATACACATGGAAAGCCTATCCGATGTACGACTACGCGCACGGGCAGTCGGATTACTTCGAAGGCGTCACGCACTCCATTTGCACGCTGGAGTTTGTCGTGCACCGGCCGCTCTACGATTGGTTTATCGACCAGTTCAAGGACAGCGACTACCGCCCGCGCCAGTACGAATTCAACCGCCTGAACATAACCTACACCGTCATGAGCAAGCGCAAAATGCTCCAATTGGTGCAGGAAGGCCTCGTGGCCGGCTGGGACGACCCGCGCATGCCGACCATTTGCGGGCTGCGCCGCCGCGGCTACACGCCGGCATCCATCCACCGCTTTATCGACAAAATCGGCTACACCAAAGTGGAAGGAACCATCGACCTGGGCCTGCTGGAACATGCCATCCGCGAAGACCTGAAACCCAAAGCGGCCCGCGTATGCGCCATCATGCAACCGGTCAAACTGGTCATAACCAACTATCCGGAAGGCCGGACGGAAACGCTGACCACCGAAAACAACCCGGACAACGAAGCCGGCGGCACGCGCGAAATGGTTTTTGGCCGCGAATTGTACATCGAGCGGGGCGACTTTATGGAAAACGCACCGAAAGACTTCTACCGCCTGACACCCAACGGCCGCGAAGTACGCCTCAAAAGCGCGTACATTATCCGCTGCACGGGCGTGAAGAAAAACAGCCGGGGCGAAATAGAGGAAATCCATTGCGAATACGACCCGGAAACCCGAAGCGGCTCCGCCGGCGGCAACCGCAAGGTAAAAAGCACCATCAACTGGGTGGAAGTCCACTCCGGCATCCCGGCCGAAGTGCGCCTGTACGACCGCCTGTTTGCCGTAGAAGACCCCTCAGCGTCCGACCGGGACTTCCGCGAACTGCTCAACCCGGACTCGCTGAAAGTCGTAACCGGCTGCCGCGTGGAAGGCGCACTGAAAAACGCCGCACCTATGGAACATTTCCAATTCCTGAAACACGGCTATTTCTGCGTGGACAAGGACAGCACGCCCGGACACCTGATTTTCAACCGAACCGTTTCGCTCAAAGACAACTGGAAAAAATAATGTTCATAACTATTCTTGCCGGATAGGCGTTTTTTTCATTACCTTTGCGGCATTGGAAAATCAACTAATTGGCAATCTATAAAACAAACAGAATCATGGCATTGGTAATCACAGACAGTAACATTCAAGAACTGTTGTCAAGCGAAAAGCCTTTGGTGGTGGACTTTTGGGCACCTTGGTGCGGGCCTTGCGTAGCGGTAGGCCCCGTTGTCGAAGAACTGGCCGAAGCATACGAAGGCAAAGTGAACATCGGCAAACTGAACGTGGATGAAAACGACGAGACCTGCTCCCAGTTCGGCATCCGCAACATTCCAACTATCCTGTTCTTCAAAAACGGGCAATTGGTTGACAAACATGTCGGTTCCGCCACGAAAGCCGTATTGGCACAAAAAATCGACGCACTGCTCGGTTAAGATGATACATTCGTTCATTATTATGTCGGATATGTCGGACAAACATCCGGCATATTTTTTATGTCCGAACCTGTGAATTCCGTGTTTTGTTGTGGCCGTAAACGTGGATTTTCTTACCTTTGCGGCCTGAATTTGAAAACCATTTGTAAGGTATTATGATTAAAGTAACTTTCCCCGACGGGACTGTCCGCGAGTACGCCAAGGGCGTAACCGGCATGCAAATAGCCGAAAGCATCAGCAGCCGGCTGGCACAAGAGGTGCTTTCCATAACCGTAAACGACGAGATACGCGATTTGATGCGCCCCATTGAAGAAGATTGCGCTATCAAGCTGCACAAGTTCGACGACGAAGCCGGCAAGCACACCTTCTGGCACACATCGGCCCACCTGATGGCCGAGGCACTCCAGGAATTATATCCGGGCATCAAGTTTGGCATCGGGCCGGCCATAGAAAACGGATTCTATTACGATGTAGAGCCGGGCGAAGCCGTTATCAAGGAAGGCGACCTGCCTGCCATCGAAGCCAAAATGCAACAACTGGCCGCGCGCAAAGAACCGCTTGTCCGCACCGAAATAAGCAAAACCGACGCGCTGAAAATGTTCAGCGAACGCAACGAGACCTACAAAGTAGAACTCATCAACGATTTGGAAGACGGAACCATAACCACCTACACACAAGGCGCATTCACCGATTTGTGCCGCGGCCCGCACTTGCCGGACACCGGCGACATCAAGGCCATAAAACTGACGGCGGTGGCAGGAGCCTACTGGCGCGGTGACGAAACGCGCCCCATGCTGACGCGCATATACGGCATCACGTTCCCGAAAAAGAAAATGCTCGATGAATATTTGGCACTGATGGAAGAAGCCAAAAAGCGCGACCACCGCAAAATCGGCAAAGAACTGGAACTGTTCATGTTCTCCGAAACGGTCGGGAAAGGATTGCCGCTCTGGTTGCCGCGCGGCACCGCCCTGCGCCTGCGCCTGGAAGACTTCCTGAAGAAAATACAACGCCGGTTCGGTTACGAACAAGTCATGACACCGCATATCGGGAACAAACAATTGTACGTAACTTCCGGACACTATGCCAAATACGGCAAAGACTCGTTCCAACCCATCCACACACCCGAAGAAGGCGAAGAATACCTGCTGAAACCGATGAACTGCCCGCACCACTGCGAGATTTACAAAGTGAAACCACGTTCATACAAAGACCTGCCGTTGCGTTTTGCCGAATTCGGCACCGTTTACCGCTACGAGCAAAGCGGCGAGCTGCACGGCCTGACGCGCGTTCGCAGTTTCACGCAGGACGATGCCCATTTGTTTTGCCGTCCCGACCAGCTCAAAGAAGAATTCCTGAAAGTAATGGACATCATTTTCATTATTTTCAAGGCGCTTGACTTTGAGAATTTTGAAGCCCAGATTTCGCTGCGCGACCCGAACAACAAAGAAAAGTACATCGGTTCGGACGAGAACTGGGAAAAGGCCGAACGCGCCATTGTGGAAGCCTGCCAAGAAAAAGGCCTGAACGCACGCGTCGAATTGGGCGAGGCTGCCTTCTACGGCCCGAAACTGGACTTCATGGTCAAAGATGCCATTGGCCGCCGCTGGCAGTTGGGAACCATCCAAGTGGACTACAACCTGCCCGAACGCTTCGAGCTCGAATACACCGGCGAGGACAACCAAAAACACCGCCCGGTAATGATACACCGCGCGCCGTTCGGAAGCATGGAACGTTTCGTTGCCGTGCTGATTGAACACACGGCCGGCAAATTCCCGCTCTGGCTTACGCCCGACCAAGTGGCCATCTTGCCTATCAGCGAGAAATTCAACGACTATGCAAACCAAGTGGCGGAAGCACTGAAGGCAAAAGACATTCGCGTCCTTGTTGACGACCGGAATGAAAAAATAGGCCGCAAAATCAGGGACAACGAACTGAAACGCATTCCCTACATGCTGGTTGTCGGCGAAAAAGAAGCCGAAAACGGCGAAGTGGCCGTGCGCGAGCAAGGCAGCGGCGACAAAGGCGTCATGAAAATTGCGGATTTTGCAAAAATGATAACCGATACAGTGGAAGAAATGCTGAACAGATACTGAATCCGGCCCAATAGATGCTTCCAAATACGCAATCGCACGCCAAAAAAACCTAAACATGTATTAAATAAACCGATGTCCATCTAAAAAAAACACAAATGCGACAAAAAGAAAGGGATATGTGGACAATTATTCCAATTTTATATTACCTTTGCCGCCGTTAATTCATAGCATGACTTCGTTCAATGGAAAATTTAATTACAAAGATTCAGGAGGTGTATAGCGCATTCACAACAGATGCAGCCCTCCAAGCTGAAAAAGGCAACAAAGCTGCCGGAACACGTGCTCGTAAAGCTTCGTTGGAGTTGGAAAAACTGATGAAAGAGTTCCGCAAAACATCCTTGGAAGAATCCAAGAAGTAAGCCTCAAGCCTCAATCAGCCATTGAAACTGACGTTCCCGTTAAAAACGGGAAGAAAGACGCATTTTAAAGCTCCGCTTTAACCTAACCGGAAATCCGGCAAAAGTCCTGAACCATCGGGTTTTTTGCCGGATCTCTTTTTTGCCGCATCCGAACACATTTCCCCATACCTGAAGTGCCTCCACAAAGTTGGCCACAAAACTTTTGGGCTGCCGTTCACCAACATTCGCACGATATTCCGGTTTTATATTGTATCTTTGCCGAATCGTTAAAATAATACACATGAACGGAAACACTGCATTATATAAGTTGCTGGACGAGCTTGATATTCCGTATGAATACATCGAGCACCCGGAAGCACCGACCATAGAAATAGCCAAGCAGTATTGGGCGGGACACGATGCCAAACATTGCAAAAACCTGTTTTTCCGAAACCACAAAGGCAACCGGCACTACCTGGTGTTGCTCGACTGCGACTGCAACATGGACATACACGCCATAGAAAAGCAACTGCACCAAGGAAAGCTGAGTTTTGCCTCACCGGAACGGCTGATGCGCTATCTGGGCGTACAACCCGGCTCCGTGACACCCTTCGGGTTGATAAACGACACGGAACATCATGTGCACGTGTTCATTGACAAAAATTTGCAGCAGGCCGAACGGCTGAGTTTCCATCCGTGCGTCAACACGGCCTCGCTCATCATAGGCCGCGAAGATTTTATCCGATTCATGAACCATACGCAAAACACTTACGAGTGGATAAGCGTATATTGACCGTACGACATGATCATTTCCCCCGAAACCGTAGCACAAGCGTTGCAACAGATTGGCGCAACTGACATCAAGCACCTTTCCATCCGCGAAATGGGCAAGGTGGTAAGCATTATCGAAAATTTGACCGGCATCGAGTTTATTCACATGGAAATGGGTGTGCCCGGACTGCCCGCCTGTGAAATAGGCGTTCAGGCCGAACGCGAAGCATTAGACACCAACTGCGTAACCCAATACACCAACATAGAAGGCATAGCCGGCCTCAAGCCGGAAATCGCACGCTTCGCACGCAATTTCATGAACATAGATGTGCCGCCGGAGAGTTGTATCCCGACAGTAGGTTCGATGCAGGGCAGTTTTGCCGCTTTTCTGGGTGCCGCCCGCAGCGATGCGAAACGTCCCTGCACGCTGTTCATTGACCCGGGATTCCCCGTACAGAAACAACAGCTCACCTTGTTGGGCTGCCCGTTCAAATCGTTCGATCTGATTGATTGCCGCGGGCAGAAACTCCGCGAACGACTGGAAAGTTTCCTGTCGCAGGGCGACATTTGCAGCATCAGCTACTCATCGCCCAACAATCCGTCTTGGGTCAGCCTGACAGCAGAAGAGCTGCAAATCATCGGCGAATTGGCCACGAAATACGATGTCATCATCATCGAAGACCTGGCCTATTTCGGCATGGATTTCCGATACGATTACGGCCATCCGGGCATCCCGCCTTACCAGCCCACCGTGGCGCACTACACGGACAACTACATCCTGCTCATGTCCGCTTCCAAGATATTCAGCTACGCCGGGCAACGTATCGCCATGATGATTATCAGCCCGAAACTCTACGGACGCAGCTACCCGAACTTGCGGAACTACTTCACCACCGACCGGCTCGGGCATTTCATCCCCTACGGTGTGTTGTATGCCACGACGGCGGGAACTTCGCACACGGCACAGATGGCACTTGCCGCCATGCTCAAGGCGGCCAATGAGGGTAAATTCAATTTTACGGAACCGTTGAAAGACTACGAACGCAAGGCCGCGCGCATGAAAGAATTGTTCCTGCAAAACGGCTTCCATCTGGTCTATACGGAAACCGACAACCAACTGGCCGACGGGTTTTATTTTACCATAGCCTACAAAAACATGGAGAGCGGTGAACTGCTGGCTGAATTGCTGAACTACGGCATAAGTGCCATCGCATTGGACATAACCGGCAGCACCAACAAACAAGGACTGAGGGCCTGTGTGTCGTTCGTCCGGCACGATCAAATGGATGAATTGGGAAAACGGCTTCAAATGTTTACACAAGAGCATTAAAACAGCTCGCAAAAAGACAATTCCAATTGCCGATATAAAAAAGGTTAATAACTCCTATAAGTTCACAACGAGCGTTCCTATGTTTTCAAAGAATTTAGTAGATTTGCAGCCAAGAAAAAGAAAAACAACGATGAAAACTTTATAAACATGAGTGACAAACTTCAACAATTAACAGACAAAATCTACAACGAGGGTGTAGAAAAGGGCAAGGCAGAAGCCAATGAAATCATTGCAAAAGCCAAGGCAGAAGCCAATGAAATAGTATCCAAAGCGAAAACGGAGGCAGATAAAATCCTCACTGTTGCACAACAAAATGCGGCAGAATTAGACAAGAACACCCGTTCCGAGCTGAAACTGTTTGCCGAACAGTCGGTCAACGCCCTGAAAACCGAAATCACGAACTTGTTGTGCGACAAACTGGCCGGCGACTCCGTCAAAGCTGCCACTGCCGACAAAGCATTCATGCAGAAAATCATAGCCGAACTCGCCACCCAATGGGCACAAAATGGCGATGTGACCATTGAGGCAAAAAACGCACAAGCATTGACCGACTATTTCGCCGCCAATGCCAAGCAACTGCTCCAGAACGGCGTAACCATTCAGGAAGCGAAAGGAATCAAGACCGATTTTGTCATCAAACCGGCACAAGGAGGCTATAAAATCACCTTCGGAGACGAAGAATTCATTACCTATTTCAAAGAATTTTTGCGCCCGAAGTTAATTGAAATGCTGTTCTGAAATACTTTTCCGAAACCATAAAATCCCAACATTTACGGGTCTACAAACCCACAAACGCGTCCTGCAAAATATGAATTATTATTGTTTAATCGCGGGCCTGCCTGATCTGCAACCGGACCAAGTCAAAAATCTGCCTTCCATGGAAACGCTGTTGGAAGAATTGCAAAACACCTTGTCCGCGTCCGACAGCGCATTACTGCGTCTGCTCCAAATGCAGTACGACAACCGCAACCTGCTGACATATCTGGCCAACAAAAACGCGCCCCTGCATCCGCTCGGCACACTGACAGCCACCGATTGGGCCGAACTGTTGGTCCTGACAGACGAAACGGACAACCCCAAAGATGCACGCCTGCAACCCTACATACTCACATTCCTGCAAGCCGTAAACGACGAAAAAACGCGGGAAAACCTACAGTCGCAAGAAAACTTCCTGGCCACGCTGTATTACGACTTCGGCAGCAAATCCAAAAACAAGTTCGTGGCCGACTGGTTCAACTACTGCCTGAACATAAACAACATTCTGGCAGCCATCATTTGCCGCAAACACGGAATGGACATCAAACAAGCCATCGTGGGCAACAATACCGTAGCCAAAGCCATACGCAAGAACAGCACCCGCGATTTTGGGCTGACAGGCATATTTGACGATCTGGAAACCCTGATGCTCCTTTCCGAAGAGCCGAACCTGCTGGAACGTGAACGAAAAATCGACCAACTCAAATGGAACTGGCTGGAAGAACACTCGTTTTTCCACTATTTCTCGGTAGAACGCGTGCTGGCATACTGGCTCAAATGCGAACTCCTGCACCGTTGGGACAACCTGACGGCAGAACACGGCCAACAAATATTCCGACAGCTTTTAGATGACCTGAAAAAAGATGTCAAACTGTAACATCAGAACGAACAAGTAATAAAAACAAGAATATATGTCAACAAAAGGAAAAGTTAAAGGTATTATTTCCAACCTCGTAACCATTGAGGTTGACGGGCCGGTTGCCCAAAATGAAATATGCTATATCACGCTGGGAGAGCAACGTCTTATGGCCGAAGTACTGAAAGTAACCGGCGACATCGTGTCCGTGCAGGTGTTCGAAAGCACACGTGGCCTGAAAGTAGGCAACGATGTTGAATTTACCGGACACATGCTGGAAGTTATTTTGGGTCCGGGATTGCTGAGTCGCAAATACGACGGCCTGCAAAACGACTTGGACAAACTGACCGGCATATTCCTGAAACGCGGAGAATACAATTTCCCGTTGGATAACGAGCGGAAATGGGCATTCCGGCCGCTTGCAAAAGCCGGTGATCAGGTAGAAGCCGCATCGTGGCTCGGCGAAGTGGACGAAAACCACCAGCCGCACAAAATCATGGTGCCCTTCGTCATGGAAGGAAACTACACCGTGAAATCCATCGTGCCGGCCGGCGAATACACCATCGAAGATACCATTGCCGTGCTGACCGATGCCGATGGCAACGAACACAAAATCACCATGATACAGAAATGGCCGGTCAAAAAAGCCATTAACATACATGCGGAAAAGCCGCGCCCGTTCAAACTGTTGGAAACCGGCGTGCGCACCATCGACACCGTAAACCCCATCACGGAAGGCGGAACGGGATTCATTCCCGGCCCGTTCGGAACCGGCAAAACCGTGCTCCAGCACGCCATATCCAAACAGGCAGAAGCCGATGTGGTTATCATTGCCGCCTGCGGCGAACGTGCCAACGAAGTGGTGGAAACATTCGTGGAATTCCCGGAACTGGAAGACCCGCACACCGGTCGCAAACTGATGGAACGCACCATCATCATCGCCAACACATCAAACATGCCGGTTGCCGCACGCGAAGCCTCCGTTTACACGGCAATGACCATTTCGGAATACTACCGCGCTATGGGATTGCGCGTGCTGCTCATGGCCGACTCCACTTCGCGTTGGGCGCAGGCCTTGCGCGAAATGAGTAACCGCATGGAAGAATTGCCCGGACAGGACGCGTTCCCAATGGACTTGTCGGCCATTATCGGCGCATTCTACAGCCGGGCAGGTTACGTATATCTGAAAAACGGCAAAACAGGCTCCATCACGTTCATAGGAACCGTATCGCCGGCCGGAGGTAACTTGAAAGAACCCGTTACCGAAGGCACCAAAAAGGCGGCACGCTGCTTCTACGCATTGGAACAAAACCGCGCAGACCGCAAACGTTATCCGGCCGTGAACCCGATAGAAAGTTACTCGAAATATCTGGAGTATCCGGAATTTGAAGAATACATCTCACAACGCATTTCGCCGGACTGGACCCAAAAAGTTAACGACATGAAAACCCTGTTGCAGCGCGGCAAGGAAGTGCAGGAACAAATCAACATTCTGGGCGATGATGGCGTGCCGGTAGATTACCACGAAACCTTCTGGAAATCAGAGGTTATAGACTTCGTCATACTGCAACAGGACGCTTTCGACGCCATAGATGCCGTATGCCCGCTGGAAAGACAGGAGTTCATGCTGAACACCGTCATGGACATTTGCCGCCACGACTATGATTTTGACAACTTTGTGGACGTTAGCGAATACTTCAAACGTGTCATAAACGTTTGCAAACAAATGAATTACAGCGAATTCCATTCAGAACAATTCGAAAAGTATGTGGGCGAGTTGAACCATTTGCTGGCAGAACGCCAAATTGCGGAAGCATAAACCCGTATGTCCAAAACCAAGCAATAAAACTAAAAACATATATGGCAACAAAAGCATTTCAAAAGATTTACACCAAAATTACCTCCATAAACAAGGCCACCTGCTCCCTGAAGGCCACCGGCGTAGGCAATGACGAGTTGGCTACCGTAAACGGGAAACTGGCACAAGTGGTTAAAATCATGGGGGATGACATTACGCTGCAAGTGTTCCAAGGTACGGAAGGCATTCCGACCGATGCAGAAGTCGTATTCTTAGGCAAAGCGCCGTCGCTCAAAGTCAGCGACCAGTTGGCCGGACGTTTCTTCAACGCATTCGGCCAGCCGATTGACGGCGGGCCGGAAATTGAAGGCACGGATGTGGAAATCGGCGGGCCGAGCGTGAACCCCGTGCGCCGCAAACAACCGTCGGAACTGATTGCGACCGGTATTGCCGGCATTGACTTGAACAACACGCTCGTATCGGGACAAAAAATCCCGTTCTTCGCCGACCCCGACCAGCCTTACAACCAAGTGATGGCCAACGTGGCGTTGCGTGCGAAAGCCGACAAAATCATTTTGGGCGGCATGGGTCTGACCAACGACGATTACCTGTATTTCAAGAACGTATTCAACAACGCCGGCGTGCTGGACCGTATCGTTTCGTTTGTGAACACGACCGAAAACCCGCCGGTGGAACGCCTGCTGATTCCGGACATGGCACTGACCGCCGCCGAATATTTCGCCGTGGAAAAGAACCAGAAAGTACTGGTGTTGCTCACCGATATGACATCATACGCCGACGCATTGGCCATCGTTTCAAACCGCATGGACCAAATTCCGTCCAAAGACTCCATGCCGGGCTCGCTCTACTCCGATTTGGCCAAGATTTACGAGAAGGCCGTGCAGTTCCCGACGGGCGGTTCCATCACCATCATTGCCGTAACCACCTTGTCGGGTGGCGACATCACGCATGCCGTTCCGGACAACACCGGTTACATTACGGAAGGACAGCTCTACCTGCGCCGCGACAGCGACATTGGAAAAGTCATTGTGGACCCGTTCCGCTCCTTGTCGCGCCTGAAACAGCTCGTTGCCGGCAAAAAAACCCGCGAAGACCACCCGCAGGTGATGAACGCGGCCGTTCGTCTGTATGCCGACGCGGCCAACGCCAAAACCAAGCTGGAAAACGGTTTTGACCTGACCAACTACGACGAGCGTTGCCTGTCGTTCGCGAAAGACTACTCGAACGACCTGCTCGCCATTGACGTGAACATAGACACGACCCAAATGTTGGATGTTGCCTGGGACTTGTTCGCCAAGTATTTCAAGCCGGAAGAAGTGAACATCAAACAGGAACTGGTCGAGAAATATTGGAAAAAATAAACAGAATCGTGTCGGTTCTGCCTTAAAGAACAATTATGGCAATTACATTTCAATATAACAAAACGTCGCTTCAGAGCTTGGAAAAGAACCTGAAAATGCGCGTGCGTTCCTTGCCGACCATCAAAAACAAGGAAAGCGCCTTGCGCATGGAAGTGAAAAAAGCCAAATCGGAAGTTGCACGCATGGAACAGGACTTCGAACAACGCATCGCATCCTACGACCGCATGCTGGCTTTGTGGGGTGAGTTCGACACGAGCCTGTTGCATGTGGACGACGTGAAAATGAGTGTCAAAAAGATTGCGGGCGTGCGTATTCCCGTGCTCGAAGAAGTCATTTACAGCACCCGGCCGTTCAGCGTGTTCAACAGCCCGAAATGGTTTGCCGACGGCCTGACCCAACTCAAAGAACTGGCACAAGTCGGGATAGAACGCGAATTTGCCGCGCAAAAACTCCAACTGCTGGAATTTGCACGCAAAAAAACAACGCAAAAAGTCAATCTTTTTGAAAAAGTCCAGATTCCGGGATACGAGGATGCCATACGCAAAATCAAACGGTTCATGGAAGACGAAGAAAACCTCTCCAAATCGTCCCAGAAAATCGTGAAAATGCGTCATTCCGCCGAATCGGCAAATGTTTAACGATACGGAGATTGAGTTATGATAGTAAAAATGAAAAAATATGTGTTTCTGGTTTACCACCGGCAATACACTGATTTTCTGGAGAAACTGAGGAATGTCGGTGTTGTGCACGTGGCGGAAAAACCGAAAGGCATAGCGGAAAACGACCAATTGCGCGACAAAATGCAACTGGCGGCCAAGGTCAAAAAAACCATAGCCGAAACAGAAGCCTTGTTGCTGCCGGGAACGACACCCGCCGATGCATCGGCAGCCATCGACGGAGCGGCCTTGCTGCAAGCCTTCGATGAAATGCAGGCCGAAAAACAACGCCTGCAACAAGCCATCGCCAACACACGCAAGGAAGCCGAACGCATGGCCGTGTGGGGAAACTACGACACAAAACAGCTGCAAGCATTGACGGAAGCCGGTTACAAATTGCAATTTTACGCCTGCAGCGAAAGCAAATTCAAGCCCGAATGGGAAACGGAACACAACGCTTTCATCATCGGCAAAGTCGCAGCCGCGCTGTACTTTGTGGTTGTAAGCAGCGGCCAAGACGCGCCCGACATTGATGCGGAAATCATCACGCTGAACGAAAAGAACAGCGCACAACTCCTTTTGGATGTGGAAGGGCTCAATCATTTGCTGGTAGCACACGAGGCCAAAATGCAGGCTTGGGCGATAGCCAACTGCAAAAACCTGCAACAATACGCGCTCCAAATAGAAGAAACCATCGACTTCCGGAAAGTGGAACTGAGCACGGAACAAAAGGCGGAAAACAAAGTGATGTTGCTGGAAGGTTACTGCCCGCAAGGCGCGGAAACCGAACTGAACGCCATGCTCGAACAGGAAGATATTTATTACGAAGTATCCAACCCCGTCATAATGAGCGACAACGTTCCTATCAAGCTGAAAAACAACTTCTTCGCAAAAGTATTCGAACCAATTACCGAACTGTATGCGTTGCCGAATTACAGCGAAATAGACCCGACGCCTTTCGTCGCGCCATTTTTCATGCTGTTTTTCGGCCTCTGTCTGGGCGACAGCGGATACGGCCTGCTGATATTCGTTGCAGCCACTATCCTGCGAATCAAAAAGCCGGCATTCCGAAATATGGCCATGTTGGGCCAATTTTTGGGTGCCGCCACCATGGTAGTTGGACTGCTGACCGGCGTATTCTTCGGTATCATGCTCGAGACAGTTACCTGGCCGTGGCTGGCGGAGGTGAAACAATACTTCCTCACATCCAACAACTACGCGCACAAACTGGGCGGCTACGACCCGATGATGCTTGTGGCCGTTGGTGTCGGTGTGCTGCAAATCCTGTTCGCAATGGGCTTCAATGCCGCCAAAACCACCATACAGTACGGATTCAAATACGCACTGTCCACAGTGGGCTGGTTGGTCGGCATCCTGAGTGCGATGGCCGCGTTCCTGCTGCCGCTTGCGGGCGTAAGCATTCCGCAAATCGTCTTGTATGTTTTGTATGCGATAGCCGGCCTGTGCGCCCTGATTATCCTGTTCTACAACTCGCCCGGCAAGAATATTTTTGCCAATTTCGGTTCCGGGCTGTGGGGCACATACAACATGGTCAGCGGCCTGTTGGGCGATGTGCTGTCGTACATTCGTCTGTTCGCCTTGGGACTGGCCGGCGGTATTCTTGGCAACGTGTTCAACATGCTGGCCGTCGATCTGACAGCAGACATGTCGGCGTATATTCGCTGGTTGCCCATGCTGCTGATTCTGCTGATAGGACATGCACTGAATTTCATTCTGTGCATTATCAGTTCCGTCGTGCACCCGTTGCGTCTGACGTTCGTGGAGTTCTACAAGAATGCCGGATTCGAAGGCGGCGGCGAAGCATACAGCCCTTTCAGATCAAAGACAAAAGCAACTGCGAATCAATAAAATCAAATAACAAAAACAATAACAACTAAAATCAAAAGATTATGGATTTCAATTTAATTTTAGCCTATGTAGGCGTAGCCTTAATGATAGGTTTGTGTGGTATCGGTAGTGTTTACGGCCTGACTATTTGCGGTAATGCCGTAGTAGGATCTTTGAAAAAACGTCCCGACGCATTGGGTACGTACATTTTGTTGTCGGCCTTGCCTTCTACACAAGGTATTTACGGGTTCGTGGGTTACTTCCTGCTGCAAGGTTTCCTGACCCCGCAAATCACCGCCTTGCAGGCTGCCGCCATTTTCGGTGCAGGAGCTACCCTTGGTTTCGTCGGATTGTTCTCGGCTATCCGTCAGGGACAAGTTAGTGCCAACGGTATCGTCGCAATCGGTGCAGGACACAACGTTACGGCCGGTACTTTGATTATGGTTGCCTTCCCTGAATTCTACGCAATTCTGGCTTTGTTGTCGTTGATTCTTATCAGCGGTACAATTTGATAAAAGCTATTGACAGAAAAAAAAGAATGCCACAAAAGTCAGTGATTTGACCTTTGTGGCAACTTTTTTTAGGCTGATAATCAATAGTTTTCTTTCTTTACTTCAAAATGGGCCTGCGGATGCAAGCAAGCAGGACAAACTTCCGGCGCATTCTTGCCTACATGGATATAACCGCAGTTGCGGCATTGCCAAACCACTTCATCTTCTTTAGCAAAAACAGTCTCATTCTGTAGGTTTTTAGCCAAAGCCAAGTAACGTTCCTCGTGTCCCTTTTCGGCAACCGCAATGTTTCTATACATAAGGGCTATTTCAGGAAAGCCTTCTTTTTCAGCCACTTCGGCAAAATGCGGATAGTCCATCGACCATTCTTCATTTTCGCCACAGGCAGCGGCCAACAGATTTTCCAGCGTCGTGCTGATAATACCTGCCGGATAGCTTGCCGTAATTTCCACCTTGCCTCCTTCCAAGTATTTGAACATACGTTTGGCATGTTCCTTTTCCTGCTCTGCCGTTTCCATGAAAATGGCAGCAATTTGTTCATAACCTTCTTTCTTGGCTACACTGGAAAAATACGTGTAACGCATACGAGCCTGACTCTCACCGGCAAACGATGTCAACAGATTCTTTTCTGTCTGGGTTCCTTTTAATGATTTCATAACTGTAAGTTTTAATAAGTTTGTTTGTTTATGATTTATTAATATAATTGTAACGATTACAATTATGGTGCAAATATAATATCAAGTTTCCATATACACAAGCGTTTTTTCAAAAAAACGGAGAAATATTTTATAGGAAGCTGTCAATCAACAAAATACCGACATCCAACAAAAATTT
Organism: uncultured Paludibacteraceae bacterium; assembly: GCA_964449415.1. Taxonomy (GTDB): domain Bacteria; phylum Bacteroidota; class Bacteroidia; order Bacteroidales; family Paludibacteraceae; genus CALUNA01. Next base: position 15,379 of record CAYUYS010000009.1, read on the forward strand.
GTCCGACTATGAAAAATAATTCGGATATTTGCCACGCATTTTCAGGAAAACACCATCATGAGAACAGTAATACAACGCGTAACCCATGCCAGCGTCAGGGTAGGAGGGCAAATAGTCGGTAAAATTGACCGTGGCTTCGTGGTGCTTATAGGCATGACACATTTGGATACGGAGCGGGATGCCCAATATCTTGCCAGAAAAATATCCGGGCTTCGCGTCTTTGAGGACGCTTGCGGAAAAATGAACCTCTCGCTGCACGACATCAACGGTTCGGTGTTGAGTATTTCCCAGTTTACTTTATATGCCGACACGCGCAAAGGCAACCGCCCTGCGTATATCGAGGCGGCGCGTCCGGAACAAGCAAAAAAGCTCTACGAATACTTCAATCAATTACTGGCCACGGAATACAAAATTCCTGTCGAAACCGGCATCTTTGGTGCCATGATGGATGTGGAACTGTTAAATGATGGTCCGGTAACCATTATGATTGACAGCAGGCAGGCCGGCTGTTAGGAAAGAGCAGACTGCTGTCGCCATAACTCAGAAAACGGAAGTTGTGTGCCAAGGCATAATCGTAAATTTTCCGCCAATCTTCGCCGACAAAAGCCGAGACCAGCAACAGCAAGGTACTTTTAGGTTGATGGAAGTTGGTTATCATGGCATTAACCAAGCGGAAACGATAGCCCGGCTTTATCATGATTTGCGTTTCTGCATGCAATACATCCTGCCCCGTTGCCGTCAGATAGTCCAGAATATTCTGCAAAGCTTGTTGCACGCTCATTTCATGCATCGGCTCGTAAGGCCTGAACTGAGCCACAAAGGGGGTGCAATTCTGCTGAAACTTCTTCATATCAACACCAATATAATACAAACTTTCCAGCGTGCGCACAGAGGTTGTGCCCACCGCTACAATATGCCCCAACTTTTGGCTAATGTGCTCAATGACCCTGCGTGGCACCGCCATGATTTCCGTGTGCATGGTGTGCTCGTTCGCATCGGCCGTCTTTACAGGCTGGAATGTGCCGGCCCCTACATGCAAGGTGATTTCTTCCGTGCAAACATGTTTTTTGCGTAACTTTTCAAGCACATTTTCCGTGAAATGCAGGCCTGCGGTCGGGGCTGCAACAGAACCTTGGATACGTGAATAAACCGTCTGATAAGTTATTTTATCCCGTTCTTCGGTAGCACGATTCAGATAGGGAGGAATAGGCAACTCACCCGCAACATCGAGTATTTCCGCAAAAGACAGCGTCGGGTTTGACCAGCTGAAACGTATTTCGTGCGTATTCCCGTTTGTCGACATCCGTTCCGCACACAACTGACACGTGCTGTTCCCCAAATCAATATCCATGCTTATTTGCGTGTCTTTCCATTTCTTCAAGTTTCCGACCAGACATTTCCATGTGCAGCCGTTCGTCGAACCCAGTGCAAGTACATGATCGTGCGGCAAGAGCGGTTCAAGGCAGAAAATTTCAATGCGGGCACCGGTTGGCTTATGAAAGATCAGCCTTGCCTGAATTACCTTCGTGTTGTTGTATACCAACAAAGACTCGGCCGGCAAATACTTGCCGATATTATAAAACACATCTTCGTCAACCGTACGATTTCTGTAAAGCAACAATTTTGAAGCATCGCGCTGCGGCAGCGGATACTTGGCTATGCGTTCATCAGTCAATGGATAATCAAATTCATCTATGTAAAGAGGAGTAAACATAACTACAAGTCAAAACAAGCCGCAAAGGTATAAAAAAAATGTTTTTCCATTACCCCAAAAAGATAGCCAAAAACTGCGTACCTTTGCGGCCGGAAAATCACATTGACAACTTAAACTTTCTATGCTTAAAATTGGAGATACCATCCGCTTTCTGAATGCTGTGGGAGGTGGAAAAATCGTACGGATTGATCCTGCTGCAAAATTAGTGTATGTCGAAGACGAGGACGGATTTGAAATCCCGGTCCTGCCGCAAGAGTGCGTGGTCGTAAACAATATCAAGAGCAACAATTTCCCGACAACTCCCTCTCCGACAGAACCCCAACAAGTTCAGTCCGGCCAAGTAACAAAACCACCCATGGAAGCCCCGAAACAGATGCAGGAAGCCCCTGTTTGCGAAACAGAGGATGGAGATATTCCGAAAACGTTCCTTGCTTTTGTCCCGGTCAATATAAAAACGTTGCAGACAACTGATTATGAATGTGTTCTGGTTAATGATAGCAACTACTATCTGGCATACAACCTGATTTCCGTACAGGATGGAAAGTTCCATAGTCTGGCAGCCGGCCGGCTTGAACCCAACATGCAAGACGTGTTGTCTGATGTCATCAAAACGGAACTGAACAAATGGAAAGACCTCCGCGTGCAAATCATTCTGTTCAAACAAGGCAAGGCCTACGAGGGGCAGCCCGTCATAGACCTGGACCTGCATCTCGATCTGGTAAAATTCTACAAGCTGCACTGTTTCACGGAAAGCGACTACTTTGATGAACCTGCCATGCTGATAGATTTACAAACTTGGAAAAACAAACTGCGCATGGAACAAATATCCGGCACGGAAATAAAAGAGGCCATGATGCACAAGGAACAACCCGTGCGCCAAAAGCGTTTCAAACCCAAGCCGGCCGCAAACGACATACTGGAAGTAGACCTGCACATAAACCAGCTATTGGACACAACCGCCGGCATGAGCAATGCAGACATGCTTGCTTACCAGATGGATGTGTTTCATAAAACTCTGGCAGAACATGCGCGCCATAAAGGCAAAAAAATCGTATTTATACACGGCAAAGGCGAAGGAGTATTGCGCAAGGAAATAGAACAAGCACTAAAAAAACGTTATCCGCGCCACAGCTTCCAAGATGCCTCATTCAAGGAATACGGCTTCGGAGCGACCTTAGTTACCATACATTGAGGCAACTCAAAAGGCCGTTTGGGACAATGTTCCATACGGCCGGCGTGACTTGCCGGAACACTTAAATAACCTTACACACTTGTTTTTATCCCGTTTTTTTTTTATATCTTTGCGGCGTCAAATCAATTTATCGGATTCGATATGAAAAACATTTCCAAGATCCTGTACATCTCGCAGGAAATTTATCCTTATGTAGCAGAAACTCCCGCATCGATGCTCGGACGCAAGTTGCCGCAACTTGCCCAGGAAGCAGGATGCGACACACGGACATTCATGCCCAAATACGGCGAAGTAAACGAACGGCGCAATCAGTTGCATGAGGTAATTCGTCTGTCAGGAATGAATCTGATAATCGATGACACCGACCATCCGCTGATCATCAAGGTTGCTTCCATTCAGGCCGTACGCATGCAGGTTTATTTCATAGACAACGAAGACTATTTCAAACGGCGGCCGGCCTTTGTCGATGCCGAGGGCAACGATTATGAAGACAATGATGAACGCACGATTTTTTATGCACGCGGCGTTCTGGAAACCGTAAAAAAACTCCGTTGGACGCCGGACATCATTCATTGCCAAGGGTGGTTGAGTGCCTTGGCACCTTTGTATATCCGGAAAGGATACAACGACGATCCGTTCTTTAAAGATGCGAAAATTGTGTATTCCATATTCGATGACCACTTCAAAGTTCCGTTCCGGAAAACCTTTGCAGATTCCTTGTGGATAGACGGTATTGAAAAATCGGATGTCGAATGCATCAAAGACAAGCCGGTTGACTTTGAGATGTTGACAAAACTGGCCATCAACTATTCCGATGCCATTATACAAGCCAGCCCGCATATCAGTCCGGAACTGGAAGCATACGTAAACCAAAAACAACTGCCCTTTATGCGTTATGTGGAAAGTGAACAGCCCGGACAAGAATACATGGATTTTTATCAATCATTTTTTTAACTCCTCCTATTCAGCATGAAATATTTGCGCCTATTCTTTAGCTTTGCCATAGCCTGCCTGCTTTTTTCCGCTTGCACTGACAACATAACGGATGCAGGCAAGAACCTCCAATCGTCAGACGACTTGATTCTGCTTCATGCAGACACCTTTCATTTGCAAACGAACAACCTTTTTGCCGACTCTATTTGCGCGCATCAGGATTCTTTTCTGTTAGGCATTTATCAGGATGCTAAATTCGGCACCACCAAAGGCGAGATTCTGGCACAATTTGCCTGTTCCGAAGGATTTGTATTTCCCGAAAATTCAGAAGCAGACTCCATAGAAATCGTATTGTACTATTCCACTTGGTTTGGAGATGGCTACACCCCTATGGAAATCAAGGTGTACGAAATGAACCAAGGCACGTTCGACTATTCCGGCCGTTACTATTCCAACCTGAAAGTGGAAGATTATTGCGACAAAACCAATCTGTGGGGTCGGCGCATTGTGGCCCCCGCCGTTGCCACAGACTCCGTGTATTCCAGTTCTGCCAGCGCCTATTATCCATACATCTCATTCATGTTGGGCGACGATGGACGTACAGTAGACGAAACCGCACGCAAGACCATCGCAGAACAATTCCTCAATGCAGTTAAAGATGCCCATGCATCGCAAGAAACATTTACCGAAGCATTCAACGGATTGTACATAACCACCGAATTCGGGACGGCAGCCATGCTGCATATCACGCAGATAGACATGATGTTGTATTACCACTTTACATACAGCCTGAACGGACGCGACACCACCGTAAATGCTACCAGAGGCTACTATGCAAATGCCGAAGTGCGGCAAATCAACCGCTTCGAACACAGTGGAAGAGAAGATTATCTGCAGGAAGATGACACGGTCAACTACATTGTTTCACCGGCAAACATCTATACAAAAATCGCACTGCCCATGCGAAGCCTGCGTGACACCATTACCGCCAACATGGGCGACCGCCGTGTTTACTTAAATGCAGCGACCATAAAAGTGGAAGTGGCCGACTATCAAGAATACGACGAAGAAGATGCAAGCACATGGCTTCAATCGTCTACCTATATGATGTTGATAAAGGAATCCGCTTTCAGTACGTTCTTTGCAGACGGCGGCCTGTTGTCCGACACATGCGCCATAGCAACATCGTTAACGACAACGGAAAACAGCGATGGCGACGAGATTCTGTATTATTCGTACGATATATCCAGTATCATAACCGCAGAAATACGCAAAGACGAAACGCAGATGGCAGATACGCTGAACCTGTTGCTTGTGCCCGTTACCTCCGCCGGGACAGCCACGACATCATCGGGAACAACCGTTGTCACTACCGTTATCTATAACTATCTGCTGAACGGCACGGCCGTCAGAAGTGGCTCCAATCCGACATCGCCCATGCGTCTCACCCTGCTATACAGCGGCTTCTAAGCAAG
>CAYUYS010000010.1:0-20315 GCA_964449415.1 uncultured Paludibacteraceae bacterium
ATAAAAATGTCTATAAAGTAGGCTGTACGAGGCGAATTGTGCCATCTTCGTTAAATTCCATGCGGTCGATACAAACTTCCCTGTGTATGCCGGGCTGTTTGTCTATGTAATGTTTGTTTATCCGGTGATAGACAATGTACCACTCGTCCGTTCCGGGTATGCAAATCACCGAATTGTGCGCAGTGCCATAAATTTCCTTCTCCGGGTTCTGCATCAAAACGATCGGTTCGCTTGCCACTTCTATCGGCCCGAGAGGCGATTTGGCCGTTCCGTAGGCCACATGGTAGTTTGGCGAACCTGTGTCATCGACCGACCACATAAAATAATACATTCCCTTGCGATAGAACACATACGGTGCTTCGCGGTAGGCGTAATCCTGCAATGTGCCGCCTTTGGGTGTCAAGACGGTCAGCGTCTTTTCCTTTATGGAAACCATGTCTTTATTCAGTTCGGCCCCGGCCATGTAGCCGTTTCCCCAATACAAATATGATTTACCGGAAACCGGATCGGTAAACACGTCTACATCAATCTGTTGCCCGTATCCCACCGGCGATTCCGTTACAATCGGTTTGCCATAATCCACAAACGGGCCCGTCGGAGCATCGGCCACTGCAACGCCGATTTGCTTGCCGCCGCCGGCTGTCGGATTCCCGCTGTAATACAGATAATACCTGTAGCCGCCCTTCACTTTTTTCTCTTCCATGGCCGGTGCCCACGCGTTTCCATCGGCCCATGACACTTGGTCCGACTTCAAATCAAGCACAATGCCTTCGTACTGCCATTCTTTCAAATCGTCGGATGAGAATGCCGTATAATACCAGCCGCCCCAACCCGGCAGTCCGTCGGTAGTGGAATATATGTAATACTTGCCTGTCAGGTTGGAATAAGCTATTTCCGGATCGGCGTGGAAGCCCGGCAACACCGGATTTTGCGGCAATTCACCCAGTTCTTCCGGGCAACCCCAACGGTCGGTTATACGTTTCAGTTCTGCCCGCGTAATCGGGATTACCGTGCCATGCCTCGGGTGGAAATTCATTTTCACCTCGTGATCAATGACCTTGAAATGTTCCAGATCGGTTGTTTCCGTGAATTGATAAGCCCCCTTCATATAGACATCGTACATCAAGATGTATTTGTCCTGTCCGATCAGTTTGAATGTGCAGGCACCTTCCACGGCCTCTTTTGTCTGCTGCTTATATTCCGGATTCTCTTTCCATCGGCCGGAAGTCAGCGATGCCGTCGTGGCCACACGTATGCCATTGCCATGTCCTTCAGTTTTGTAGAACAAATGGTAAATGCCATCCTTATACACAATATCGCCGTCTATGCAAGATTTTTTATCCTGCGGAACGAACAAGGGCACCGGTTCGCTTTCCAAGTCGGTAAAATCCTCGTTGGCGTAGGCGTAGTAAATGACATCCGGGCCGTTGCCGTATTTCATGGACCAATACACCATGTATTTCCCGGCTTCGGCATCGTAAATGGTTTGCGGTGCCCAAACACGCTTCAGCTGTTCCTGACCGTCGTAGCGTTTTTGCATATTCACCACCGCGTGCGACCAATTGACCAAATCGGTGGATTTCAGCAATACCATCGCGCGGTTGGAGTCCCAGCCATTTCCGGAAACCATATCGGTTACAACCATGTAGAACGTTTTGCCATCCTCACAGCGCAGGATATGTGGATCGCGCACGCCACCCGTCGAACTGATAATCTTCGAATCGAGCACCGGTTTGTTCCCGTTGAGTGCCCAATAGGAATAGCCATCCATGCTGACGGCATAACAAACCGCCTCCTCGCTGATGTGGTTTCCTGTAAAATACGTAAACAGATAAGCCACATAATCCTTTTCTTCCTTTTTTTCGGCATCAACCGGTAATGTGCCCATAACCATCAAGGCCCATAAAAAACATATCTTTCTCATGTTATTGTTGTTTTGTTGCATAAAAATCACCACATAGCACTAAAATCCATGCGCAAACGGTGCGGAACTTACGTCCAATGTCCAGCTTTCTTTCCATTCAATGACCGGCATACCATCCGCAAAGCCAATTGGCAGCCAGATGTAGCAACTTTCGTTGGGTTTTTTGGGTTTCCAGACATCGGCCATAAAGACGAACGAACCTTCCTTGTCGTGCAAAGGCAAGACATACGTACCTTGTCCGCCGAAAGTAATTTCCGCTTTTGGTCCCCGGCATGGATTCGGATGCTGCGTCCATGGCCCCCAAATGTCAGGAGCCGACAGCAAGCGCGCGGCATTCGGTTTCCAACCCGTGCACCCGGAAGTAATCATCCAATAATGATTGTTCCACTTGAACACGGCAGGCGCTTCGTTGTGACCGCCGGGCGCAACGCGTACATATTTTCCCGTATGCCCTAAATAATCATCCGTCAGTTCTGCGATGTGGAGCGTCAAGTTTTCTTCCGACGCATAAATATGATATGCCTTGCCATCGTCGTCGACAAACAACTGCATATCGCGCGCCATCTGCCCGCCCTGAAAATCACGTTTCAGATACAAGCCACAACGTACTTTTTCCTGCCATTCCGGTGTCCACCAGTCCGGATCTTCATCCACTTCCAATGTTTCAAATGCTGTTTTCTGTGCTTCCGTCATGTCCAAAGGCAGTTTGCCTGCATTGGGCCGTAAAGAACCGAGGTAAGTGAAAGGCCCTGTCGGTGAGTCACTTACAGCCACGGCCGAACGGGCCGCAGAATAGCCCTTGCCTTTCAGTTCCAAATGAAACCACATGACAAACTTGTCGGTATGCGCATTGTAAATGACTTTGGGGCGTTCCATGACGCATCCTTGCACTATATCGCTGGCTGCATTCTCCTTTTCTACCGGCAAGACAACACCTCTGTTGTGCCAATCTACCAGATTTTCAGAAGAATAACATGTTATGCCGACCATGGCATTTGTTGTGAAATCACTTTTGTATTCGCCATACCAATAGTAGATACCGTCGTGATACAACACTCCGCCGCCATGCGCGTTTATCGGTTCGCCTGCCGTGTCTTTCCACAAAGTTCCCGGTATGATTTCCCGTTCTTCGGCAGCAATGTAACCGGCTATCAGCAACAGCCAGCATATTCCCATGGCATGTATTACCGTATTACCCATCGCTTCATCAATCCACAACTCATCTGTTTTTCGCGCAAAAAAATCACAACTTGCAGACTTTGTCCGTGTGTTTTCCTGCTTTCAAAATATACGTGCCGGCCGGCAAATAGCTCATGTTTATCTGCTTGGTTTCGTAACATCGGTTTAGCAGTTTTCCCCGACTGTCGTATAATTCAATTGCATCGCATTGCCTTTGCAGATACAAAATGTCCGTCACCAATGTATTCTCGCACAGGCCGTTGGATTCGGCTGCGACCGAAGAGACCGGTGTGGAAGCCACAATGGCTATGTTGACCGGAATTTCTATCCATTGTGAATACAACTCCGTAACATATTCAAAGGCCTGCGTGACAGTTATGGTATCTCCCGGCGCACATACGCCGGGGTTCTGTCCGAGTACGATGATAAAGTTGTCCGGTATGAACTCGGCATAAAGCGCGGCTTCCGATGCATTGGAAAATTCGCCGTCCTTGTCATACCAATATCCGTAAGTACCATAGGTCGGGAAACGTGTGTATGTTCCATCCGGCCGCATGGCGCACCAATGCAGTGACCGCTGCAATTGTGAACGCATCTCATCCACGGTCAGCTGGAAAAGCGTGCACATGGCTGCCGTATCTAACTGAACAACAGTCGGTTCTTCGTCTGCATTTTCCCATGCTTCCATACATGCTTCCCGTGTCATGATGGTTTTGTTCGGTTCGCCCAACAAGTTGGTGTTTTCGAACTTCACCTTGTACGGCCACTGTTCATCGTTGGACGCATCCTCGTCCCAAGCGTGGTTCCAATGCGACTTTGGCGCGCCCGTCACAACCAGCCACAGTTTTTGGCAATCGGCCGGACAAACAAATACGGCGGAATCCTGCGGCGAAGAGTTTAAAAGTGACACTTCCAGGCTGTGCATGTCGCCATACACTCTGGTGCCATCATTTTTCAAAGCCACAAATCCGTAACGCCAACCGGCTAGGCTTGTTCTTACGGAACGGTATCCGGAGGCTCCTGCCATTCCTTCAAAATACACTTTTACTTCCGTTTCGGTCAAAGGCGGGTTCAACTTGATTACATTATACCCATAATTTTCGATACAACGGCTGGAGTCGACCGCCCAATAACCATCGTCTTGCTGGTTCATGGCACATTGAATCCGTGTATCCATTGCTGCCTCTCCACGCTCACGGATATGCGGAATATCCCACGATGCGGCACGGGCGGCAAAGTCATACATTTCATCGTTAAACGCTGTTTGGGTCAGATTATTCAGCCGTTTATATGCCTCAACCGGATCTTCCGGAGATTCGGATTCCTGCCAAAGTCGCGCAATAAAATCCCAGCCGTGCAGAAATGTCCAATAATCCTGTAAGTAGAAATTGGCATAGCGTGCGTCCTCGTGAAGAATATGTTTGTTGCACCATTTCAGGTAATTGGAATAATTGTAATCCGTAAACTGCTGTTCCGGAAAGACCTTAAAGGCCTGCCATTGCGCACATTGCTCCCAATAGGAATTTCCGCCGGCACCGTTTTCGCCCTGACCATACATCCAGCCGCCCGAATAGCCATCGCAATGGACTTGATACTGAAAACAATGCCCCACTTCGTGAGCGACCGTCACTCCTCCGGCCTGAGCGGCCGTTGTGCTGAGCGTAAGCATGCCTATCGTGTCATCTATGCCGGAACCGTTCGCCTCCCAATCCGTCGAATATTTGAGCCGGATTATCATCCGATACGTGTCTGATTTTGAATTGCCTCGTTCTATGAATTTCAAAGAATCGGCATACATGGCAAAAGCTTTTTCCGCCACCGACAACACATTGTCCACATTTACCGTATAAGGAGACGGAGCGGTTGCCGGATTGCTGCCATAACCGCTTTCCCAAAACAGCACGAAATTATCGGATGTTTTGCTGCGCGAGTGACACCATTGGCTGCTTTCGTTGTCCAAGTTCGAATCTCCAAATGCACTGGACGATTCATAAATCTGTTTTTCCGCACTGACCGGAAACAGCGGCAAGAGCAATAAAACACAGCACAGGTAACGTGTATTTTTCATATCTATCCTCATGAAGGGTTCTTACATTTTCACATTGTCTGACATTTTCGTGCCATCGGCCTGTCGCTCAGGAAGCGTTTATATCCACTGATACACACGGACATAATCTATTTCGTATTTCATGGGGAATGCCATCGGGTCGGGAGTTCCGCCATGTTGTCCGCCTATGGCCAGATTCAGCAACACATAATGCGGTTGCATGAACGGATTGCGGTAATTTCCGATTTCCCCGTTTGCTGTTTTTTCCAACGGGATTTCGTTCAACAGTTCGTCATCCAGATAGAGCCGTATGGATGTTTCATCCCAATCCATGCGCCACACATGGAATTTGGTGGCCCAATCGGCATCCTTGTCCGTAAAATGCGTGAAAGGGACGGCTTTGCTTGCCCACACCGCCTGATAAGGCCGGTCGTTGCCCCAAGCCGCGTTGGCCAAAATGTGCGGAACATCTTTAATCCTGTAATATTCCATGATGTCAATTTCTCCGCACGAGGGCCATTGCATGTCTCGGCCAAGCGTCCAGATGGCCGGCCAGGCACCGCTGCTCACCGGAATACGGGCACGCACCTCAAAACGGCCATAAAGAAATTCTTTCTTGCCGGCTGTCGTTACCGACGAAGATGTATAAGCTATGTATTTCCTGTTTTTGCGCCAATCTTGGCTCTTTTTGTCGTAATTCGGATTTTTCTTTTTGTGTTCGGCACGTGCCGTTATGACCAAACAACCATTTTCGCAGACCGCATTGTCGGGCTGATACCATTGGTCTTCGTAGTTTCGCTTAAAACCGTTTTCATAATTCCAAAAAGCATTGTCCGGAGGGCCTTCTTGGTCAAATTCATCGCTCCACACAAGCGTCAGCTTTTTCGGTTTGACCGCATCTTCGGCACCCAGATAGCGCGCATATTCGCATGCAGCCAGCAAGTAGGCTCCCACGCCGAAATTGGCCGTCGAGTTGGCATCGACAACCTGCCCGGGAATGGCTTTTTCGCCTATCGGCTGCACATAACCCACTTTGCCATCCGGCTGCAAAGCCACGGTATGCAAATAATTCCATGCACGCATGGCGGGCTCCAGATAGGTCGCCGCCGGCAAATATCCGTGGTTGATGCCCCAGAACAAACCGTAGGTAAAAAAGGCCGTTCCGCTCGTTTCCGGGCCGGGTGCATGTTCCGGATCGAGCATGCTGCGCGTCCAATAGCCTTCCGGCTGCTGGCAGGCAACTATGGCTTGCGCCATATCCAAAAAGCGCTGCTCGTATTCCACACGATATTTGTCGTTTTGAGGCAGTTCATCCAGCACTTTTGCAAAACCGGCAAACACCCAGCCGTCGCCGCGGGCCCAGAAGTCCTTTTTGCCGTTCACACTTTTGTGTTTCGGATACACATATTTCCCGTCACGATAATACAGCTTGGCATCCGCATCGTACATGATTTGGTTGGCATAATCCAAATATTCATGCAATTTTTCCAGATACAGCGGATTTTGTGTCAGGTTATACATTTTCGTCATAACCGGCATGACCATGTACAAGCCGTCGGCCCACCACCAATAGTCGTTTTGCGGCGTACTAAACTGGTATTCCATAACCTCACGGGCACGGGCAATTTTATAATCGGCCGGCGCAAGCGTATACAAATCGGCGTAAGTTTGGAAACAGATCTGATAATCACCGAACAAGACATATTCATCCGATTCTCCGTAGGAATATTTCCATTTGCTCTTGTCGTCCGATTTTGCGCCTTTCCATTGGTTATGCTCGGCCCATGTTTCCGAATATTCCCGATATTTTTCATTGCCCGTCAGAAAATAAGCCTCCATATTGCCTGTGTGATAGGCGGCATTGTCCCAGAACGAGCGGACTTTCGGGCTTTTGTTTGTCTGCCAATATGTATTTACCTTGTTTATAACCTCCAACACTTGCCGCGGTGTGTCCGGGGTTGCGGAAAGCATTGCCGGAAGCAGCAGGCCGGAGCAAAAAAGAATTTTTCTGATTTTTTGTAACATATTTTCCAACTATCTGTTTTTCTTGAAATTATCTGACTGAAATTTTGGCAACGGTAGCATCCTGCCGGCTTCGCAACGCCACAAGATAGATGCCGGAAGCCGGAAACCAAAATGTAAATTCATCGCCGGCCTTGTGTTGTTCCGTTGTCAACAATCGCCCGGACAAATCGCACACCATGATCTGTGCATCTTGGGAAAAAGTGTAGTTTAACCTTCTTTCCGACAAACGGAAATCCGGTGACACGAGGTTTTCCTGAATGCTACTGCTTTGTTGTGTTGAGTCCGCTTGTGTTGAGTCCACTTTTTCATATATACACAGCATGGCTACCCCACAAATGACATCCAAACCTTGGTTGGGTGATACGGTCAGATAATAGGTATCCTCTTCTGCCACCGTGAAATCAAATTCATAATCAGCCAGTTGGAAGCCTTCCCAAAAGGTTTGCTCCGCCGAACCGAGCATGGTTCCATTGTTGGCTTTTGCCGTGTTCAGGCCCACCTTGAAACTGACCGGAGCATATCCGTTTGTGTTCCACGTCAGCAATCCTCTGAACGCATATTCTCCGGCGGGCAAAGTGACCGGAAAATTGAACACATCGCTTGGTTGTTGCCAGCGCAAAAACGCGATACGTTCGCCCGTCCATTTAATTCCGTTGTAAGTATATTCATCCCAAGGGGGCAGATAACGCACGCCCGATGTAATGCCGTATTCATTAAACGTGGCATTAGCAGGCGTGACACCATCACTTTGCGTAATGCTCCAGCCGAAGTCCGTAAGTTTGGAACCGGCTCCTGTGGCATCATCTCCGTCCCATGTGGAAATCAGGTTTTGTACGGCAAAGACATCAATTGCGGCCGTACCCGCCGGATGTTCCACCGTGATTTGCTTATCCAGCATTTCGGTTGTTCCATCCCAGAACGCCCAAACGGTATCGCCTGCCGCCATTTCCTGTTGTGTGAGGCTTGTTGCAGACAGCGTAATGCCTTCCGGCGGGGTCAGGGTAACTCCATTGGGCATCACGTAGTCGGCCAGCACAATGGCCCGCCGAAGGATTGACTGGTCGAAATTCAGAAACATACCTTCCGGAAAATCAAACACATAGACAGGGTCGGCTGAAACAAGTATGCCGGCTGCCGGCGCACCGTCGGAGATGAAACGTATGCTGTCTTGCTCTATCGTTGTTACACCATCGTAAGTTGCCGTAACGACAATATCACCCGCCTCAAACTCCGCTTTTGTGATCAGTGTCGGCGAGAGCGTTATACCATCCGGTGCGGTCAGCGTGACATCACCCGTCAGGTTAAAGGCTTTCAGCACAAACTGTTTTTGTGTTTCTTTCCACGTAAAATCCAGCGTTTTGGTAACCGAATACAGATAAGGGATAGTAGCTGATACGTTCGCATTCACGTACCGGTAGGCCTCGCATGCGGCCAACAGGAAGGCACCTACGCCAAAATTCTGGGTTGTGGAAGCTGGTGTGGCCTGTGTCGCTGCCGAGCCGATAGGCTGCACATGGCCTACCATGCCGGTTTCCTGCAGGGCAACCTCGCTCAAATATTTCCAGCCGCGCAATGCCGGCTCTAAATAAACCTCTTCGGAGAGCAATCCGTTGTTCAGCCCCCAAAACAGCGCGTATGTCATGAATGCCGTGCCGCTGGTTTCGTATCCTTGCGGATTGTCCTCTGACAAAGGATAGTTAGCCAACATGGACTGGGTCCAGAAGCCACGATTTTCGTCATCTGTTTTCTGACATTGGACAATGGCTTCCGCCATCGCAAGATATGTTGCCTTAAACTCATCGTAATGTTCGTCAGTGTCCGGTAAATCCTTCAAAACCTTGGCCAAGCCGGCAATTACCCAGCCGCAACCACGAGCCCAGAAGTTTTTGGTGCCGTTGATGGTGTTGAGCGGATAAACATAGCCGGCATCCCGATAGAACAGGTATTTATAATTATCGGCATCTGCATAGTTTGCGCCGTTTGTCAATGTTGCAGAAGTGGTATATCCGGCTGCTCCATCTTCGCTGCTCGGTATTCCACCCGGACCATCATACATCAGTTCCTTGGCGTATTTGAACCATTCATACAATTTCTGCAAATAGACTTCCTCACTGGTGAGCTTGTACATTTTTACCATAACCGGCATGACCATGTACAAGCCGTCGGCCCACCACCAATAATCGTCCGCAGCGGTCGTCACCTGATAACCCATCACTTCCTTGGCGCGGGCAACTCTGTCTTCAACCGGGTCAATATTGTATAAGTCGATATATGTCTGGAAACAAATTTGCCAGTCTCCGAACAAGACATACTCATCCGTTTCTCCATAGGAATATTTCCATTTACTCTTGTCGTCCGATTTTGCACCTTTCCATTGGTTATACTCGGCCCATTGGATGGAATAATTCAGGTAATCCGGATTCTGTGTCAGAAAATAGGCTTCCATGTTGCCTGTGTGGTATGCGGCATTGTGCCAAAAAGAACTGACATTGGCCGAATTGTTGGCTTGCCAATAATCATTGGCGCGTTCCAAATGTTCCAGTATCAGCGCTTTGTTCGGCAAATCCGTCTGTGCCGTGATTGGCAGGAAAAAAGCCAACAACGCGTACGTGCAGATGTTTTTCTTGTATTTTTTCATGATAAAATTGATTAGTGTTTCTGTTAAAATTCGCGGGTCAAAAATACTGAATTGCACAAGTTGTGAGGTCGAAAATCGCTTCAATTATGGGGGCTATTGGTTCTGAATCTGCATTTGGGTGCACATAATGCGCCCATCTTGCGTAATGCCTTGCAAAAAAACGGTGTATGTACCCGACTGGTCTGCCGTATAAAACTCAAAACACGCATTGCCATTTGCATCCAGTTCCAGAGCCGGATGCCAATACACTGTCGTACGCAAATCAGGCTTCGGGTCTGCACGTTTTTCCGGCGTATCGTAGCAGGGAGCATAAAATTCTGCCGGCTGCAAATAACCCAATAAACTGATTTTGGCCATGTTCAGTTTTGGTTTGTCCGTTATTCCTTCCACGGTTTTGGTGCTTATGCTAATAACGCCATTGGCACTTTTTTGCCCAAAAGCCAAGGTTGATTGCAAGACATCAATCCGCAAAATCTCATCAGGATCCATGTCATCCAGAAAGGAAAGATCGGTTTCCACATCATTCACCAGCAACAGAACGGGACTTTTTCCCCGTATAAAAACCGTTCCGGTTGCATCAACCGTTACGCTGCCCAAGCGTGCCAGCAGTTTTTTCACTGTCAGGCCGCCGACTTTGGTTATTTGCTCGGCTGTGAGCGACTGATCGGCATAGGCCGTGTAGGCAGAACGGGTTTCGGCCTTTTTCTGCGCCACGACATCGATTTCTGCCAAGTTTACCAGCCGCATGCCGTTTTCGTACGTGTAGCGCATTTCTTCCTTGCGGATGTATTGCTGCAAGACAGTGCCCGTTTCCGCTTGGGTGTCCGGATAACGCCACGATCCGATAGCGGGAAAAGAGTCTTGGTCTATTGCCAGCAACAGCCTGTCACTGTTTTTCTTAGAAAGTGCCTGTATCAGCACCGATGTGGTATCCGGCAGTTCAAAACGGTCGAACACAAAACGCCCGAGGCTGTCGGTGCTTACCATATCGGCGAATAAACCATTTTGTGTAATCAAAGATACCTGAGCCGAAACGGCGGGACGCAACAACAAGGCTCCTTGTACCGAACCGGTTATTTTCTGGCTTTTTTCCACTTCGTAAACCGGCGTTTCAAACCGGCCTTCCAGCGCGGCAGGCACATCATAACGCCTCCAGCCCTGCGTAAGCATCAACATATCCAGCTTATAGGCAGCACCTTTGTCGTTTGCATCAAAATAGGCTGCCGGATTTTCTATCTCTCCCCGCAAGTCGGAGGTCAGCAACAGGTACGACAATATGTTGGCCATCGTATCCGGAATAACCTCACCATCAGCCGTTACGGAAACGGAGCAGTGTCCCTTAACGGGCGCTTCCCGGACGGAGGCCGAGATACTGAACGACACTTTGTCGCGTGCGGAAAAAATTGTCTTGTCCGTATGTAGCCTGACTGTCGCCTGATCATCGTTGTTTACAAAAACAAGGCGTTCGCTTATTGGATGGAAGTCCGCATCAAGCAATATGAAATGCACCACTCCCGAAGGCAGTTCCGATTTTCTGAGCAAAAGTTCGGATTGGCCATCCCAGCTATCCGCATACAGGACATCGCCTCGCTGGTGGGCAAACAAATAGTAGTTCTCTCCCGGCAATGATTTTTCCGGTCGGTTAACGGCCAGCCATATCATGTCGCGTACCTGCCTGACCTGCAGGGCACTTGTTTCCGTCCGGACCGGCGGCAAGGCCACTCGCAACGAAGCGCCGTCTTCTCTCAGGCAGTCGGCATAATACGGCCGGTCGGCTGACAGATTGACGCGAAAAACGCCCATTCCGCAATGGGTCGTTGCAAATTCTGCGTATACATTTCCCCCGTCATCAACCACCCGCCCGGAAACCGCAGCCGAAGAACCATCCGAATTCTGTGCCTTCAAGGCAACCGTGCAATCCGCTCCGGCTATCAGCTGACCGCCTTCCGGATAAAAAGCCACATCGTATTGCGTTTCAGGAAAAGGCACCTGCAAGAACTTACGGTATACATAACCGCGATACCGCGTTTCCAGCATCATTATCCGTTTCTTTTCGGTAGCAGGAAGATGAAACGAGAGCTTGTATGCTCCGTTTTCTTGTTTTAGTTGCTGTGCCCTCGCGCCGTTCAGGCGGACAGATACCGTCTCCGGCAAGGTTTCCGGTTCCGGATTTTTGTCAAAAAGCTGCAATTCCATGCAGACTGTTCCGTTTGCCTGCATGTCAAATTTTGTCCGGACATCCAGTTTTGCCGATATGGGGTCCGCTATGTAGATTGTTTTCGAGAAGAAATAGTCTTCCGGCAGATTCCGCATAAAATGCGTATAGGCCCGCACGCGATAATGGCCATCGGCCCAGTTTTCCGGCAAATGAATATTGCCATAATACATTTCATTGGTCGGACGCACCTTGACGCGCGCCACAACGGAATCGAACGGATTGACTATCTCCACATAGACATAACGGCTCACCGTAACGGGAATATGATACGTGGCATCCACCAGATAGGCCTTGAAAAACATTTGCTCGCCGGTCATGTAATAGGGCTTGTCGGTTTGCACAAAGATTTTTTCCTGTGGAAACAATTGGGTTTGATAGATGAAATTATCTATCCTGCCTTGCAAACCATCGGTTGTCTGTGCACACACAGACACAGCGCATCCAAACCATAACACAACCAGCAAGCAATAATGATCACGCATAGACCAAGGCCTGAAAACTCGTTGAAATTACTCCTCCGAATCAGTCGTGGTTGTCACATTCAAGCGCAAGCGTTCTTGTATCAAATACCATCCGGCATCAATTTGATAGCGATAACACAAGAATATGCAGGCACGGCTATTTTCTATGCGATATGCGTTGTTGTAATAATTCCGGTAATATTCGCTCAAATACAGCCTGTCGAGATCATCGTCCGTGTAATCCCGGACATACGAACTTGCTTGTATCATTTCGTACAATTCGTCCGGCGAAACCAACTCTACGGTCATCGCACCTTGCACGTAGGGTTGGATGTCTGTAACAACACCGTCTTCTATCGTGATAACGACACTGTAGCTCTGTATACTCGACAAGTCGGCATTGCTGTTTGAATCCACACTCTTGTAGTTGGATATTGTCAGGCGTACCTGATTTTCCGAAATGGGATACAGCAGCTTTTCCACGCCAATGTCCACCGCGGCCCCGTTTGTAAGCCCTCCGGACAGACTCAGGCTTCTTGAATAACCCTTACTTGTATAGGCTGTCGACTGTTCGGCATAGTCATTCTTCATGGTCGGACGATACAATATCGAACGGATAGCTTCGTTTATCGTGTCTCCTGAGCTTACGCTTGCCAAACGCAAGGGTATAAAGTAGATCGTATCGGGTGAGAGGCCATCCATTTTCACCGTAATGGGAAAACGGAGATACTGCTCCGACGAGTTGGCTTCCATAACCCCCACAAAAGATGGGATGTTATAGCGGCTTGCATCCAATATCTTGGCAAATTTCGTTGTATCCAAGGCAAATTCACGTTCGTTATACACATCCAGCAGACTGTCTCCATCTATCTCAATCGTAATGGTAACATCTTCTTCCAAGGGTTTTGTGCCGCCACATATAACCGAAACGAAGCGTTCCGAACCTTCTTCACCGAACGAGTGCACCATTTCGAAGATATTGTCGTCATCGCACAACAGACCAAAGATCTTTATGTACAACTCTTTGTTGAACATATCTTCCTCACATGCCACCATCGCACCCAACAGGGTCAAGGCGCAAGCCATTGCACCTATCCAGCCCTTTATCTTTTTTATTCTATTCATTTTTTTGCAAATTAACGATTTAACATAGCTTTACCAACCATAATTCTGGTCCAATCCGGGTACCTTTTTCAGTTCATCCTTGTCTAAGGGGAAGAATATCATTCTGCGTGCGGTAACACGGTTGCGGGCTGTGGAGTGATTTATGGGTACAAATTGCCAAAATGCATCTCCCAGCGTTTGTTCCACATCCAAACCGTACATCTGTTTGGAATCTTCGGTCTCGTAAATTCCCCAACGTCTCACATCGAAGAAGCGACGGTTTTCGTGGAACAGTTCTATCAGACGCTCACGGATGATTTTATTCTGCATGGCAACCGGGTCGTTCAGGGTTGCATCATCCACAGCCGGCAGGCCGGCACGATAACGTACCCTGTTAAAATAGGTGGCCATCTCTTCCGTGTTGCGCGAAACCGTGTAGGTTGTCGTACTGGAACCTCCCACCGTTGCCAGCGACACTTCGTGCGTCGTTGTCAAGTTGTTCAATGCCTCAACGTATGACAAAAGGATTTCCGCATAACGGATGATCGGGAATGGTTTGTCCACGCGGGAAGCTCCGGTGCCGTTCCAAGCATCACTCGAATGAATGTATTTCGTGGACACATAGCCTGTCATGGTATAATTCAGCTTGTCGTCGGAAAGGGATGCATAACCATCGCGGCCATTTCTGGAATAATCCGCATAACGCTGGGTTTCCGTATAGTCTGAGGTGGAGGTCACGCTGGTCATTGGCCAGTAGCGTCCCTGAAAACCGATGTTGGCATAGAAGCGGACTTCACGGTCGGCATACATTTTATTCACGGTAGAACTCAGTTGGTAGCCGGAGAAAACCGAGTCGGTTTGACGGCTCAGTAATTCTGAAGTCGCTCCCGTATCCAGATTCCAAGGACAATCGCTTCCATCGCTCATGTAGTATTGGTCTATGATTTTCTGCGGTATCGCCATGCCGCCATAGCCTCCTTTTGCCACGGAGAAGGAGTGTTGTGTATGCGTTCTGATGACAGTCGACCAGCGTCCCCAGATAAATTCCTGATTCTGATAGGGCATTGCTTCTCCCGTAAACATGTCTGAATATGAACGGAATGGGTCAATGCCTCCTGCTCCGTTGGGGAATGTGGCAGAAGATACATTTGCGGGCAATGCCGGCGTCCGCGTGGAGGAGGATGTGGTATCTGCAGCGACTGTGTACAATTCAAATTCGCCGGTATCGATAAGTCTTTTGCATGCTGCGGCAGCCACTGCCCAGCGTTCTTCGTCATAGGTCTGGTTGATGTACAATTCGCCATCCGAAGAACGTGTCCATGTGCCAAAATACTGTTGCGCCACATTCGCACCATTTATTTGCGTCCATACGGAACCGCCGCCACCGTTGAACATAGGACTGGCCCACTGCAGGCGCAAGCGAGCCACCAGCGCATAGGCCGCATAGCGGTTCGGACGGCCGTATTGTGAAATAGACGCACGTTCGCTGGGCATAAAGCGGGCTGCACGTTCCATTTCGCTGCATATATATTCCACACATTCGTCGTACGTACTCCGCTCTGCGTCGTAGTATTCCGACTCACGGTTGGCTTCCAGTACTTCGTCGTTTAAGATGATGAACGGCCCCTGATTCATCAGAATGTGATAATAGGCATACGCACGCAAAAAATAGGTATAACCCAATATCTCGTTCTTCTCTATGGTGGTAATGTCCGTACATTTGTCTATGTTTTCCAGAATGATATTCGTTTTTCGGATAATCTTGTACATGTATGTCCACCAGTCAAAACGTGACCCGCCTATGTTGTCGGCGGTGTAGTAACCTTGTACATACCTCGTTCCGGGATGGCTGTCGCGGTTCCAGGGGTTAAAGGCCTCATCGCTGGCCGAAATACCGGCAAACAAGGCTCCCGAAGTTCCGGTCGCTCCAAAGAAGTTGGCTTCATCCGGCAGATCGTTCGCGGTTCCCCACAAATACTGCTCCAGCAAAGTCTGCGTACTGAATATTGAGTCATACGTGTACATATCTTCGGTGTATTGATCGATATTCAAGAAATCTCTACACGAACCGAACAACACAAGCATGACAAACAAAAGCAAATGATATTTAGTGTGTTTCATTTTTTCTTGTATTTATACTTTAAACTTTCGATTACATATGGATATACACTTGCAGGGCAACCGTTAGTGGCAAAGGATACACAACGCCATTGCGCCATGCCTGCTCCGGATGGAACAGTTTTACTTTGTCAAACGAATACAAGTTGTTGGCAACCAGTTGGAAATCGATAGAGCGAATGCCTATGGTCTGCAAGGCCTTAAACTGGGCATTGTAATTAATGCTTACCTCTTGTATTTGCAAGTAGCGGCCATCGCGCAACCAGAAGTCGGATATCTGATAGTTGTTTTCGTTATAGCCATAGTCCAGACGCGGGAATATGGCGTTGGGATTTTCGGTAGACGCATCGCCTGAATAGGATGCCGGTGTCCAACGATTTTCCTGGTCGGCTACAATGGTCAGCACATTGCCCGTAGCACCGGAATAGAAGGGTATATAACCCACGCCCGTATAATCGTACAGATACGTATCGTCGTAAATTCCCAGCACATAGTAGGGTGTGTATCCGCGCCCTTTGAACAAAACACCGAACGTAAACTGTTTATACTGGAACTCGCCACCGAAACCATACATCAAGGAAGGATAGTTGTTTGTCAGTGACAAAGGCACCTTGTCATCTTCCGTTATCTGGCCATCGCCGTTCACATCCTTGTACTTGATATCACCCGGCAAGACGGTGCCAAACTGTGTCGGACTGGACAGCACATCGTCTTCGTCGCTGAACAATCCCAGCGAGATGTATCCCCATACCACACCGTTAGGCCATCCTGAATAGTTTTGATAATCATACGTTTGCGTTGCCTGCTCCCAGTTGAGCACCCTGTTTTTGGCGTAGGTGTAGTTGGCACGCAAGGTGAACGACGAGTTTTTGTTGATTTGATGCGTATACGAAATGTTACCGTCGGAACCGTAACTGATCATGGAGCCCACATTACCGTATGGCATAGTTACCAAACCGACATACGAAGGTACTTGTTCGCGTTGTTGGAATATGCCATCGCGTTTGTCGTAAAACACGTCCGCCGTGAGGTTCACTGCCTGCCTGAACAGGTGCATATCTATACCCAAGTCGGTTTTCAGGGCCTTTTCCCACATCAGGTTGTCAGCACCTACATTGTCCTCGGTCAGGCCGCTGCTTCCGCCCCAACCGGCCCCGGTGGTGGTGAATGTGGTCAAATACGGGAAACGTGTATCACCGGTAATGCGGTCGTTACCTACACTACCGTAGGAGAAACGGATTTTCCAAAAATCTAACCACGGAAGTCCGTCCTGCATAAACTGATACTGGGTTGGAATCCAGCCGACAGCAATGGAAGGGAAGAATCCGTATTGACGACCGGGCTGAAAGTTTTCCGAACCCGTATAACCAAAACTCAGATCCACAATGTACGTATCGTTCAGTGTATAGGAAAGACGCGAGGAAACGGCCTGATAACGAATGGGCAAGGCGGCCAATGTCGTCGGTATGTAATTGGCATAGGTTGAAATATCGGCGGTTGACTTTTCGTCCGACAGATAGTAGTATGCCAGGAAAGACACCCGGTGTATGTCGGCAAACACCTTGTCGTAATTCAGCGTCGACTCAAAGTGAAACTTGCGATAATTGCTCTGATCGTTGCTGTAGGTGGTCTGCGAACCGGTCACGCGCTTTATCAACTGCAAATCACCATTTACCGTACGTCCGGTTGCATAATACATATCCGGCATGCGCGAACGGGTTTCGGCAAAATAGCCGGTATTGGTAAAGGCACCTTGTGCACGGATGCGCAACCCATCCAACAATTTGGACAAATCCTGGTCGATGGACAAAGTGACCTTCATGTTGGTATTTTCGTAGGTACTCAAACCCGTATGATTCAGCATGACGTAGGGCGAATAGCTGTTCGTCGTTCCGTATGCCGGAATCTCGCCGGTGGAATACGTCAGCGGGATGGTCAAGGGCGTCAACGTAGCCTGTGCCTGCCACAAATAGTTTGTGGACGAAATGCCCGGCATGGTATTCTTGTCGTAAAAGCCCTCTGTACCAAAATAGACCTTTGTGGATTTGGTCAGATTGATGTCCACATTGCTGCGGAACGTGTATTTGTTATAGCCTGTCTGGGCGCTGTAACGGCTGTCTGCATCTTGCTTGTATGCTGCCGGTTCGTTGGAGGCTCCCAAGCTGACAAAATAGCGTGCCACGTTACCGCCACCACGTATACTTGCATAATAGCTCTGCTTGAAGGAGGCGCGTTTCAGAATTTCACTCTGCCAGTCTACATTCGGATACAGATCCGGGTCAAGGCCACGCTGAATCAAGGTCAGCGCCATTTCGTCGTACAGCTCCGTGTTGCCGCGCACCACGCGTGCTTCGTTTGCCAGCAAGGCGTATTGGTACGCATCGCAATACTCCGGCAAACGTGTCAGGTACGACATGGTCACATTTGCACGTGCATCTATCTGAATCTTACCTTCCTCACCGCGCTTGGTAGTAACCAGCACAACACCGTTGGCACCACGCACACCATACACGGCAGTGGCGGCAGCATCTTTCAGAATGGAGAAGCTCTCAATATCGGCAGGGTCAACCTGGCTCAAATCGCCTTCCAGACCATCGATAAGCACCAATGCCGCATCGTTGGCACCGAAAGTGCCGATACCGCGAATCCAGAATTCGGAAACGTCATCACCGGGCTCACCGCTGCTCTGCATGGATATGATACCCGGCACACGACCACCCAACATGTTGTTGACCGATGTACCCGGCGTTTGCAACTGTTTGGCTTCCACCGTAGTAACGGCACCCACCACGCTGACTTTGCGCTGTACGGAACCCAAACCGGTAATCACTACCTCATCCATCATTTCGCTCTGAGCCGACATGGTTATCACCAGATTATCTTCCTGCTTGGCCACATAATGCTCCACATTTTCATAACCTATGTAGGAAACCACTATCACATCTTTGGCTGCCACCTTGATGGAGAATTTTCCATCCACATCGGTTATCGTTCCTACACCCGGCTTGTCTTTCAGATAAATGGACGCACCCGGCAAGGACTCACCCATATCATCCAACACAACACCCGTCACGGTGAATTCCCTACCTGTTCTTTGTCCCATTGCTACCATGCAAAACGACAACAATATAATCGGTATTAAAATCAGTCTTTTCATCTCTATTATTCTATGGCTAATTTACGAATCAAGTCATTTCCTGTGTCTGCAATCCAAATGGTATTGTCGGGAGTTACCGTCACGCCCTCCGGGAAATTGAACAGCGCATCATCCGGCCCGCCATCCAGCGTTCCCGATATGCCGGGTTGTCCGATTACCGTGGTCACAATGCCGTTTTGGGTTATCTTGCGTATGCAATGGTTGTTTGCATCGGCCACAAAAAGGTTTCCATCATAATCCACGCATATCTGTGACGGCGTGTCAAACAGTGCATCCGAATAACGCCCGTCTGAATGTCCTGCCGTTCCCCTTTCTCCGGCCCAAGCCGATTCGTATTCCTTGGTAAGGATGTTGTAACGGCTGATGGCATGACGGTGATACATGGAGATGTACAGAATTTGAGGATTAAGCGGGTCGAAGGCCAAAAAACACCAGGAGTTCTCATCGTTAATGGTAAGCCCCTCTGCATCGGTAGCTCTCATATCCAAAACCGGTTCTATGGTTCCCAAATTCGGGTTTATCTTGGCCAAATAGTTGTTGGAGTTTCCTGACTCGTTTGTCACCGTATAAATATACTGCACGCCATCCTCTTCTATGCTCGAAGATGCCAGACTTAATTTGTACGTTTGGCTCCACTGGTCTGCGTCCATCATGGTAAGGGTGAATTGTGTCATGTTGTATGCATCGGCCATATCGAACATGTACATGGTTGTACCGCCATCATCCGGCACCCAGATAGATGTGCCGCTCGGGTCCATGCAAGGCGCACTCATACGCCCCGTACCCAATTCCTGAACAAGATCCGATTCCTGATTGATCAAATAGAACGAACCGGAGCCCCATACGGCCGTCCAGTCGCACAAATAGATGTTGCCTTCATCGTCCGAACATAAATAGCGTGGCCGCGAAAAACGTGCCTCCGACAGCGTGCCGCCCGTGCGGGCATCGTCCTGCTCGTCGTCGCTCAAATCGGTGGTTACACCGGCCACAGTGGATACGGTTGTGGTGGTATAATACATGAACCGCTGATTTTCATACACCACAGAATCATTCCCAACCACTACGGATATTACACAGGTATCTCCGTTCGTATTGCCTTCGCCGGGCTGACGCGGCGTTATGGCATAAATCATGTCACCTACCGAACGGACAACCGCCGCCTGTTTGGAATTAAAATACACCTTGACGCTGTATTCCGAGTTTTCTTCGCGGTCGCCGATACCAAAGTTCTGCCCTTCCAGAATCATCTTGGTGGCCATTCCACCCGAATCCGGATAGAAACGTGTCAGCACCACCGGGCTGTTCGGATCGTAGGGCGTACCGTCGGAAGAGTCTACCGTACGGTCGCACGACGATGTCCATACAATAAGCATTGCTGCTATAACACTAAAAACAAACGATTTATTCATATTTTTCGATATTAGAATTAGTAAACTTATTGGTC
>CAYUYS010000011.1:0-19039 GCA_964449415.1 uncultured Paludibacteraceae bacterium
CGGTTGAGTTCCACTTGTGCGCCAATTTCTGTCCCGTAGAATCGGGTCGTTATGCTCTTTTTGGAAACTTGTGTTTTCGTGTTTTCTTCTTGGTTGGCCAGTGCGATACCTTGCTCTATGCCGGACAAGGCAGAAATGGAAATATTCTCATTGGCCAGCGACATAGTTGAAGGCAATCCGCCTGCTGTCATGGAGGACAGGGAATGGCTCGAATAAAAATGCCTACCGAATTTATTTGCCACACCCGACCACCACTCACACAGCGCGGCATAATCGTTGTCGGAGCCTATGGTCCAATAAATCTGGGGCGAGATATAGTCAATTGTGCCTGCACTCAGCCATGCCAACGGATCCGAATAGATGCCGTTGTATTGCCAGTCGGAGCCCGGTGAAGGCGAAACGCCGTATTGGGCGGCCACAGTGGCATCCGAAGCCGCCACGCCCGCCGGGCTGATACCGAAGGTGACGTATGGTTTCAGTGCCTGAATGGTGTCGTAAACACCTTTGACCATGTTGTTTACGTTCTGCCTGCGCCAGTCGGCACGCGACAATCCGTCCGGATTATACGCTTCGTATTGCGCTTGGTCGGAAGCATCGGATGTTCCGCCGTTGATATAGAAATAATCGTCAAAGACAATTCCATCGACATCGTAGTTCTGAACAACCTCTGCCACAATTTCCGTTATGCGCTGGGTAACTTCAGGCACGCCCGGATTCAGAATTTTCGTATATCCGGTAGCATCGGCAGTACTCGTCATCAGCCATTCCGGATGCGTATTAGCATAATCCGTAGCCAGATTACCGTGTGTGGCGGATGAAGATGAATAACGATAGGGATTTATCCAAGCATGCAGTTCTATGCCGCGCTTGTGTGCTTCCGATATAGCATATTCCAGCGGGTCATATCCGGGATCTTGGCCACGTGTGCCAGTCAGGATATAGCTCCACGGCTCATACGAAGATTCATACAAAGCATCGCACATGCTACGGATTTGGAAAAAAGCCGCATTCATGCCGGCCGCCTTCACGGAATCGAGTATGGCCGCCAGTTCCGCTTGCTGTCGTGCTGCGGTTATTGTTGGCATTGCATTTGACGGCCAGTCTAATCGCCACACCGTAGCTATCCACACTGCCCGCATTTCACGCTTGGGTGACAAAGCCCACACCTGCACCCAGCTTATGAGCAACAAACTACATATTACACAAAAACGTTTCATAATGGATTTTTCTTAACATGTAACAAACTGCATCAGAACAATTTGGACGGTGTTTGATTCACGGCCAAGCCATACACTTCCACGCCTTCCACCAAGTATTCTATATAGCCGGTTGCCGGATTGTAACGCATCAGTCCGGATCTGACATCAGATTCGCTCGAGCGATAGCCGAAATACACACTGCCATCCGATTCGTCCAAGGCCATTTGGCAAACGCCGATAAATTCACCGCTTGAGCCTTCGCCCAAGCCTGCCGTGGTGATCGGTATTATTCCCGTACCGTCGGCCATGGTCAGTTCGTAAGGAGCCAAGTTGCCCTTGGTTGAACCTATCGCATCCAGCTCTGTCAGCGTGCAACGGTACACACCTTCGTAGCCGGTATCATAGATCGAAAAATAGATAACCTGATTGTTGGCATCCCACACAAAAGACTTCACGGACATACTGCTCAGGGCTATTCCCGCCTCGGGGGCTGCTTCGCCACCGGTGGTTGTTTCCGCCAAAATATCCGCATCCGTAAATCGGTAAATGCCGTAGCCGTTATAGGTCTTGCATTGGTACCACGTCCCGTTTACTTTCCCGAAACAAGCATTCATGGCGCCGTAGCTCCAGCCGTTGTTGTAATAACCGAGCAAGGCATTTTGTACATAATAGGGATAATCCGAACGAGAGAAAACCTTGTTGCGGTCGGTCAGCAGGGCCCGCGCAAAGCCCGTATTCCGGTCGGAGAAATACAGATAATCGCCTTCCGCATACCCGTAGAAGGGGTCATCGAACGCGGCACCGCTATTTGCCAGCATGGTTTCCACCGTGGTGCCATCTTTGGAGACAACGGTAATTTTGCCATCGCCCAAGTTCTCGGCCTCGTCATTTACATAGGTAAACTGTTTGCCGCAATCCAGCACATACAAGGAGCTGTCTTTGAAAACAAGGTTCAACGCATGTTGTCCGGAAGAGATGCCCAGATCGTAAGGAGCTATTTCCATGTTGTCCGGTTTGTTATTCACCAACTTAATGGCCATCAGGTTTCCGCCTTTAACTGCATAGTACAGGGTCGGAACTTCCTGGTTGTAGGCCACTTGCACATTCAACGTGCCTTCTTCGAGCGCGCGCCCTCCTAAATAGACTTGCAGACGCACGGTCTGTGAACCCACATTGCAGAAATAGACCTTGCCGGGATCTTCCCCTGAAAATCCGGTGATGGTATCCCTGTTCGCATCGATTGTGCCTGACGGAAAAGTCCACTCATATTCCACCTCCAAGTTTTCCGGGTTCGGAAGTTCCACTGCAAACTCAACACCCGATGTAAGCACCTCACAGACATCGCCTTCAATCGATTTAACCGACAGAATAGGCACTATATCGTTAATCATGATGGGCGATGTGGTGCTTTGCGCGCCGGCAACCGTCAATGTTACGGCATACGTGCCGGCTTCCGTAAATTTGTGCGTCACCACCTCGCCGGTAGCTGTTTCGCCATCGCCAAAATCCCACTCGCACGTGCCTTCCAATGCAGAAGTACTCGTAAAGCGTATGGTTGCACCAATGTAGTAATCCAAGGTATACACGGAATCTGCCACTTCGTACACGAACTGCACGGCAGTTCCCGGCAAAGTTTCAACTTGCGGTTCATTATCCACGCAGCCAACAGCCAGGCCGCATGCAATGACTAAAAACAAATTTCTGAACATTCGTTGTCTCATATTCTCTCGGTTTTTAGTTAATGGTTATCTCTTTTATTGTTGTCAGGCCGTAAACGCCTCGCGTATCGTAGACGCGCAAGACAGCCTCCAAATCGTAAGTACGTTTGTACTCTATATCGTAAACTCCGGTTGAAGTATTGAATATCAGGTCGTAAAAGGAAATTCCTTCGTAGATTTGCGGAATAGTATCGGGTATGATCGTTTCACCTGTCTCCTCATTTTTCGGGAAGTGATAGGTCCAGCTACCCGCATTGTCATCGTAAGTAGAATCCGTATATTGTGTGAAATCTTCCAACAATTCCAAGCCAAGGAACATTCTCTGGAAATCGTCAAACTCCATGAGCGTGTACAAACTGTCTTTGAAATTCTGCATGAATTCCTGTCCGAAATACCGCTCTGCGAGCGTTGTATCCATGGTTTCCGGTTTGCTCCACGAATATGAGCTCAGCGTGCTGCTCACCGGAAAGCTCCCTGTAAAATAATAGGCATGCAAAGAATCGCTCCATAAGGCCTCTTCATGCGGATACTCTTCTATTTTCTGGGAAATTCGTTTTTCTTCGCTTACCGAAGAGCTTATTTCGTAGGTAAACGTAGTTACCCACGGACACGAAACGGTTTTTTCCAAGGTCTCGTTGATACTGTACCACACCTCAGAATAGTCAATTTCCGAAACTGTGGAATAATACTGCGCCGTAAACGAGACATTGGCTCCGGCACTGACCATGGAACTACCGATTTCCCAATAGGCTTGCGGCCCTATATCGCCGGTCATGGTAATTTCATCTAAAAAATCATGTTTTTCACACGCAACCAGACACAGCATAAGCAATGAGCCAAAAACGGCCACCGTTATCTTATTCAAAGTCTTTTTCATATTATTGTCTCTTTTATTCAAATTACCAACTATTTCCATTCTATCCCCGCGTCATTGCACGTCGCTTTTCCCGATGTGTTATAGGCCCATATCATACGTTTCTTGAGCCATTCATGGTCCTTGTAAGCACCGAGACGTTCCAATTCGGCACGATTATACTTGTCTTCCGTTTCCGGGTCGTAGTTCAGGCGGGCCACCCAAGCGTTGGGCGAAAGTTCCGCAGCTATGCCGTATGCATCAGACTGACACCAATAAGGTTCATACAGATTGTACGGACGACGCAGGGAATACTCCACCGAAAAGTTTGATACATTGAAAGCCGTACTCGAACCATCGTGACACGTTGTGACGGTATACACAGGTACGCCATCATAGGAAATACCGTTCGTCTTGCTGCTATAATTATAGCGACGCACATCTGTCCACAATTCAGGCTGCAAATACATGGCAACAAACTTCTGTTGCATCAGGTCTGCTATGGTGAAACTGGTCGCGCCCGGCAAGCGTACTTCGAAGAAACGCTCATAACGGGTCGCTGCGTTACCGGTCAAACCGGATGTCACGACACCGTAGCGTTCCATGCTGCGCACGACCGCTTGTACTGTCGTTTCGTATGCCGCAGCCTTGTCTCCGCCCCAATATTGAGCCTCCGCTTTGATAAACAACAATTCTTCATCCGTCATCAAAGAGATATAACCGGTATTGGATGTATACGGATTACTGCCTTCCGATGCGTACAAATCCGGATAATAGGTCACTTTCATGGAAACATCCATGCCGATATTGCTTTCCAACCATCGCAGAGCATTTAAGCTTGATGCATCCTCACGAGGTGTCATCATTTTCTCGGCACGCGGGTCGAGTGCGTAGCGCCGATTGGTTGTACTTCTTTCATATCCGCCCAACAGCGCGTATGCGAAAAATGTGGTTGGGATAGACGTTGACAGTCGGTTTCCGCGGCTTTCCCAAGAATTGATAATCGGCGCGTAAGGGCCCCACGGACAGTTCTGCTCACCTGTCCCACCATCGTAATGATACAGCGGTTCTTCCCAGTCCGGGTCATTCAAAACTTCATCTACCAATTCAACTATACGCGAACATACGGCTGTTGTATTTTCCCAGTTCGGCAACTTACGCAACCAGAGGCGTGCGCGTAATGCCTTCGTATACAGTCCCCATTTTTTCATATCACCGGCATAGATACGGTCCATTTTCTCTGTAATGGTAATATTGTCCGCGTTATCCGTCCATGATTCATCTGCATACAGCTCAATCAAATCATCCGCTTCCTGAAACATCCACTCATAGACCGACTCTTGCGTGTCGTAAGTAGGCGAAGTGGACGTATAGGCATTGGACCGGGGCATATCTCCAAAAACATCGGTTGTAAACATGGTAGATTGCAACATAATGGTACGCCCGATCAGTATGAAGTTTTTGGAATTAATTTCCTCCGCAACCGCATACATTTCATTGATATTGGCACCCAAATCGTAATAATGTCGCCTCCACTGCGGGTGCCGGTTCATGGAAAGAAATTCCCAGCCGGAGCTATAGGCATACGAGCCCGTCTGGCTTTTGTCGGATGTTGTCAATGCCTGCGCCAGATAAACGCCGTATTCGGCATGATCGTAATTAATTTGGGCTGCATAAAAACATGCTGTAGGCAATAATTGGTCCACCGTAACGGCGGTTGCGCTGTCCTTGCTGGTATTGACATCCAGAAAATCTTCACAGGCCGTACAAAAAGCAGTAGCCACGACAGCCAATAGTATATACCGAATCGTCTTCATATTAGAAACTGAATTATTGTTCAACATATCAAATTTTAGAATGAAACACTTACCGTACAGTTGATACCGCGGGTACTCGGCACTGCGTAATTGTCTATACCGGCCGAACCTGTACCGCCCGAACTTGTACTCGCATTACACATGGGATCGGAACCCGTGTATTTGGTCAACAGGAACAAATTATTTCCGGTCAAAGACACACGAAGCCCTTGCAAGAAATTCTTTCTCAACATGTGGGAAAAATCATACGTCAGCGTAACATAGCTCAGACGTATGTATGAGCCGTCTTCCACAAAATTTGAACTGACATTATAGAAATAGTTAATGATGGTTTCGTAGTCAAGCTGAATAGCTGTCGTATTTGGTACGTATGTGCCATCGTCCTGCAAAACAACGCCTTCCACCACAACCCAGCGCCCGCGATATTTTTCCAACATGGTACTTTGTCCGTTGGAAATCAGTCCGCGACCGGTCACATTCACCACGTCGCCGCCCAGACGGCCATCGAACAAGAATGACAACGACCAGCCTTTATAGCGGAACGTGTTGGTCAATCCGGCCTGGAACTTTGGTTCACGGTTTCCTATCAGCGTGTTCTTATCGGTGTCTATTTGCGGATAACCGTCGGCCGTACAAATAATTTGTCCATCATCCGTACGCAGATAGTCCTTTCCGGATATACCCGTTGTGGATCCGCCCAGATAGGCCGATGTATATATGTCACCGTATTGTGTACCTGTGATTTCAGCGACATCTTCCGGCAGGCTGACCACTGTTCCTCTGTTCAGACCAAAGTTCAGTGATGCCGTCCATGAAAAATCGCTATAATTCATTATGTCTTGATCCAGTGTGAATTCCAATCCGTGATTCCTAACCGCACCTTCATTGCGGGTCTGCAAAATATAGCCGGAGGAGGGCGAAACGCGCACCGTTACAATCTGATTGTCCACTTTGGTGGAATAGTAGGCTATATCTAGGCGAGTCCGGTTGTTGAAAAAGCGCAAATCCGCACCAATTTCCCAAGAATAGGACATCTCGGGCATCAGTTCCGTGCTTGCGGATGACAAAGTCGGGTCTATGCCATAACCACCATCCGGATAAGTTGAGAATTGTTTGTAACGGCGGTCGTACAGATAAGCCGGGGCATCCTTGCCGACCACGGCGTAATTACCGCGAAGTTTGCCGTAACTAAACACATCGCCGGCTATGCCGAACAATTCGGAAAACAACAATCCGCCGGTGATGGATGGATAGAAATACGGGTTCTGCAGAATGGTGGACGACCAGTCCCAACGGCCGGTCACGCTCAACGAAGCCAAGCCTTTGTAATCTCCGCGGATTTCTCCAAAATAACCAAAAGTCCGCTTTTGGCTATGCGTGGCCGTTCTGTCTGTCAGTAGAAGGTACTCGCTGTTTGTATTGCTCAAACTATAAACTCCCGGAATAATAAAATCGCGTCCTGCATTGGTCATGGAAAATCCTTCCGTCATTTTCAGTTCCGTTCCTGCCAAGAAATCGATACTAAAATCGTGCGGCAAGTCTATTTTATATGTAGCAATGGCAGAAGCCGTAAACAACTGGCTCTCGCTTGCACTGGTTTCATACAATCCCAAAAGATCCTTGTCCATGTTGGTGATGTCATCGCTGGTCAGATATGCTGAGTATGGATAGACATCGCGCAAAAAGGCCGCATATTCCTCATAAGCCGCCAATGCAGCAGCATACTGCGCCTGTTCTTCTGCAGTTGCGCCATCTGCCAAGTCGGACGGCATGGAGACAGTCTGGTAAACCAGCGAGTCATCCCAGCGCGGCACTGAATAGGAATCACTAGAAGTCGCCTTCCTGTCGTAACTGATACGGCCGGTTATTTCAAAATTCTTGAAGGGCTTCCAATTGATAGAACCATTCAGAATATTACGCAAGGACTTGGACTTTCCATAATCGTTATAACGCGAAAACAGCGGACTGACCGGCGAGTTGTATTTATTCACATCTGCATAATACAAGAAGCGAGGATAGCCGCTCACAGTCTCGTAATCGGTTATATCGTCGGTGATTGGCCAGCTGTACACACTCGACATTCCTGTAGAGCTAAATGAACGGGAAGTAGTTTCCAAAATATTGGCGGAAACGGAAATGCTCAGCGACTTGACCGGCGTATACGTTCCCTTCAGCATGACACCCATCTTGTTCAAATAATCATTGGGTACGATTCCATCGTTTTTTGAATATTGTGCAGAGGCATACGCCTGAAATTTTTCACTGCCTCCCGTCATGCTCACATCGTATTTTTGATACAGGCCATTTGTCAAGAAATTGTTCACGTTGTCGTATATTTCCTGTCCGTCGGCAAGCAACGGTCCCCAGCCTCCCGAGGCTTTTTCTGTATAGAAACCTTGCGAACCGGGCATATAACTTGTTTGCAGCTGCGGTACGCGTGTCGGCATGTCATATTGCACGCTGGCGTTGGCTGTAACACTCACCTTGCCGATTTCTCCCGACTTTGTGGTTATCATAATAACACCGTTTGCTGCTTCTTGTCCGTAAAGCGCCGCCGCTGCCGCACCTTTCAGCACGGTTATGTTCTCTATGTCATTAGGATTTATATCCGCTGCCGCAGAACCGCCACCCGACAAAGGTATTCCATCCAAAATAAACAAAGGTTCATTGTTTTGTGAAGGATTGATGGAAGCTATTCCACGCACGATAATCTGCGAACCGGAATTTGGCGAGCCACTGGAGTTGGTAACGCTGACACCGGCAATCTTACCTTGCAACGAATTCACAAAGTTAGTGGAACGACTTTCTGTAAGCGACTCACCGTCAACACTCTGAACAGCAAAGTTCATCCTTTTCTTCTCTTGCCGGATACCCATGGCGGTAACAACCACCTCGTCGATGGATACGGCATCTGTCTTCAACACAACATCGTGTCGGGCAGAAGTAACCTGAATCTCCATCGGTTGCATCCCTACATAACTGACCAACAGAACCGCACCTTCCTGAACAACAAGCGTATAAGCCCCGTCTATATCGGTAATTGTCCCGTTGGTAGTGCCCTTCTCCATGATGTTTGCACCTATTATCGGCAGGTCGTCTTCTGCCGATGTAACAATTCCGGAAACCGTACGTTGCTGAGCATACAATGCAGTTATCGACAACAATGCATTTACAACAAAAATCGCTATTCGTTTCATATCATTCTGTTTGTTGTTAGAAATTTAGCTTATTTATTCACACGTCTAACACACATACAGACAGCGTTACAAAAAGTTCATAAACTTTCTGTAACGCTGCATCCCACTCCCAAAAACAACTCTATATAAAAATAAACGATTATGTGATGGTATAGTGTGGTATGTATGTGTTTGCCTGTCAAATTATTTGACAAACATGAATTTTTATTCGTAAAACACACCGAACGCAGCTTACGACATACGACACAAAAAGATCTCTCCAACAATCCGATTGCCGGAGATGCTTCTCTTGTTATCGTATGACGTAGCTTACGCATGGTTAGTAGATTTTAATCTGGTTAAGTTTGTTTTTTTCAGGAGTTTCCCGGTTATTTTTCGTACAAAAATGCCGGAGATTCCTGTTTTAAAAGCTGTCTGCAATGTAACAATCCGAACGCAAAGGAATAAAAAAAATATCAGATTGCAATCGTTTACGATATGTTATAAAACATAATTCTGTTTTTTAACATTACTCGTGCGAGCGGTATGCATCTATGGCTGCCTTGACGGATCCGTGCAACAACAATAAATTATTAGCTTGCTGATAGTCAAGTCCAAGTTCTTCCACTATCATACGTGTTCCACGATCTACCAGCTTTGCGTTGGACAATTGCATGTTTACCATTTTGTTGCCTTTTACCCTGCCGAGCTGAATCATGGTCGTTGTTGTTATCATGTTCAAAATCAGCTTCTGGGCTGTTCCCGACTTCAGACGCGTACTGCCCGTTACGAATTCGGGGCCCACAATCGCTTCAATCTTAATGTCTGCTTCTTGTGCTACCGGCGCATCCGGATTACAGGAAATCGAGGCAGTCAATATACCCTGTTCACGCGCACGACGCAACGCGCCTATCACATAGGGTGTAGTGCCCGAAGCCGCAATACCCACCACTGTGTCCGAAGTGTTGATTTTGCGCTCGCACAATTCCTCCCAACCTTTTTCGTAATCATCTTCAGCCTTTTCTACCGGGTTGCGCAGCGCAACGTCGCCTCCGGCTATCAGGCCGACTACCAAATGCGCCGGCATTCCGAAAGTAGGAGGTATTTCAGAAGCATCCAGTACGCCCAATCGTCCGCTTGTTCCGGCTCCCATGTAGAAAATACGGCCGCCGCGTTTCATGCGTTCCACAATGCGCTCCACCAATTCGGCTATCTGAGGTATCGCTTTTGCCACCGCCAAAGGGACCTTGCAATCCTCCTGATTCATCTCGGTGAGCAATTCCGGGACACTTTTCTTTTCCAAATCATCGTACAGCGATGACTTTTCTGTAATTTTCTGAAACATTTTATTTTTCGATTTTATGATAATCTATCAATCCTGCCAAAGGCTCTTTCATTATTTCCACAAGCATCAAGCCGTGTGCATCGAGCGCCTCTTTCAGAACATCTGCATAATAATAGGCCACGGAGCCCACAAAACCAACCTTGTGGTCGTTGGTGGCATATTGCAGCACGTTGCGCGCCAGAAACGCATCAAAACTGTCGTACACTATATCGTATATCTCGGGATGTTCCAAATTATCGTGCAAGAACTTTGAGAAACCGGCCAGATAACGGTTGGGGAAAGGACGCTTGTACACATTTTCCAATATTTCGGCAGGAGTTGTCTGATAAGTAGCAAAAAACTTTTCGCACAAACGGCTGTCTAACTGATTTTTAAGAACATCTCCGACAAGAATACGCCCCAAAACGGCTCCGCTTCCCTCATCGCCCAGAATAAAGCCCAAGGGAGAAACGTTCTTCACAATCGTCCTTCCATCGTAGAGGCACGAGTTGGAGCCCGTCCCCATAATGCAGGCAATGCCGGCCGATGTTCCGAACAAGGCGCGCGCCGCTGCCAACAAATCCGTTTCCACAGAAATCTTCGCCTGCGGAAAGCAAGCAGCCAGCGCATTGTGCACAATTACCTTTTTTTCCGGTGTACATCCCGCGCCATAAAAATGGACCTCGTTTATCGTACCTACCCACATATATTGTTGCAAATCAGGCAACAACTGCGATTCAATTTTCTGGCGGATATCATTTTCCGACTGATAAAACGGATTGATACCCTCTGTCATACATTCGGAATGCTGCCCGTTGGCTGCACACAAACTCCACTGGGTTTTTGTAGACCCACTATCTGCCACTAATATCATATCTCCAATAAATATATTAGGTTCAACATACTTTATTCAATCGTTTGCAGCCTAAAAAGCGTTCTCCGGCCTATGTAAGGCTGTTTTGTACTTGAAATCCGCAAAAAAACGGCTAAATTCCTTGCAAAGGAAGAGAAAAGTTCTGGAATATACAACTTTCGGAGCAAAAAAATAAATTTTATTCGCAAACGTTTGCAATGAATATTGCTTATTCAAATTATATTTGTACCTTTGGCGCTCAATTAAACAACTAACAAAAAATCCATTGCAATGAAAACAAATTTAAGATACCAAATTACGCTGTCGCGCGTATCCCGGAATCTATACAAACCCAACGATGTTTTTGAACTGTCGCGTGTAACACGCTTGGAAAATGTCAGGACAGAAATTTACGAAACAGCCCACGAAGGTGCCATACGGATAGCCAATTACATAGCACAACTGATCGTTCAGAAGCAATCATGCTTCCAGAAATTCGTGATGAGTGTCGCAGCCGGGCAATCCACCGTGGAAATTTTCAAAGAACTGGTACGCAAGCACGAACAGGAGAATTTGAGCTTCAAGAATGTCATTTTCTTCAACTTGTACGAATACTATCCGCTTACCAATGAAAATTCGGGTTGTTTCGCCAAATTGCGCGACCAGTTCCTGAGCAAGGTGGACATAGAACCGGAAAATGTATTTACACTTCGCGGAAATCTGGACAAATCGGAAATATTCGCGGAATGCAACGATTACGAAAAGAAAATAGCAGAAGCCGGAGGAATAGACTTCCAGTTGCTCGGCATCGGGCGCGGTGGCAACATCGGTTTCAATGAGCCGGGAACGCAAATCAATTCCACCACACGCATCGTACTGCTCGACAATGTCTCCAAACGAGATGCCACGGATTTGTTCGGCAGCGTGGAGAATGTGCCTATCAGCGCCATCACCATGGGTATCGGAACCATCATGAAAGCCAAGGAAATCATATTGGCCGCATGGGGCGAGCACAAAGCCACGCAAGTGCGGAATGCCATAGAACTTCCGGCTACACTGGCCCATCCGGCATCGGCCCTGCAGCAGCATCCCAATGCCAAGTTTGTAGTAGACCTGCCTGCCGCATCCGAACTGACCCGTTTGAGCAAACCATGGCTGCTCACCTCATGCGAATGGGACGACAAACTGATACGCCGGGCCATTGTCTGGCTCTGCGAAAAGACAAAGAAACCCATTCTGAAACTGACAAACAAAGACTACAACGAGAACGGTTTGAGTGATTTGTTGAACGTTTTTGGATCGGCATACAACTGCAACATCAAGATATTCAACGACCTGCAGCACACCATAACCGGATGGCCGGGCGGCAAACCCAATGCTGATGACAGCAACCGACCCGAGCGGGCCAAACCGTATCCAAAAAAAGTGCTGATTTTCAGTCCGCACCCCGACGATGACGTCATCTCCATGGGCGCAACCTTCCATCGGCTCATCGAACAAAAGCACGAAGTGTACGTTGCCTACGAAACATCAGGCAACATTGCCGTTGCCGATGACGAAATCATTCGTTTCCTCTCGTTCCTGAAAGGCTTTGCCGAAATGTACGACAAAGACAACAAAGAACTGGCAAGCAAATGCAACGAGTTCACCAACTTCATCCTGCACGACAAGAAGGAAGGTGACAACGACACACGCGACATACTGAACCTGAAAGCATTGCTCCGCAGAGGCGAAGCACGGGCAGCATGCCGCTACATGGGACTACCGGCCGAAAACCTGTACTTCCTGAATCTTCCGTTCTACGAAACAGGTACCATCAAAAAAGGCGATCTGACACAAGCAGACGTGGATATCATCAAAAAACTGCTGGCTGAACTGCATCCCCATCAAATTTACGTGGCCGGCGATTTGGCAGACCCGCACGGAACACACAAAGTTTGCTTGGATGCCGTGCTGGCTGCCATCGATGAAATGAAAAACGAAGCATGGATGAAGGACTGCCGCATCTGGATGTACCGCGGAGCATGGAAAGAGTGGGAAATCGACCATATAGAAATGGCAGTGCCCATCAGCCCGGAAGAACTGCGCTTCAAACGGAACACGATTCTGAAACATCAGTCGCAAATGGAAAGCGCACCGTTCATGGGCAACGATGAACGCCTGTTCTGGCAACGCGCAGAAGACAGAAACCGCGCGACAGCCGACTTGTACGCACAACTGGGCTTGGCATCATACGAAGCCATTGAAGCATTCGTGCAGTATCACCCTTTGTAAAAATCATATATAGAACCCTTTAAACAAATAAGTCATGATCGATTGTTTTATTCCACTCGGCGAGCCTCAACAAACGGCAAAAACAGTTGAAGCACTGTCTGCTTCGCAATTAGTAAGGAAGATTTTCGTAATCGTTACCGGAAACGATGATGTCCAAATGGACGGATGTTCCATTATCCGCACAAACAGCCTGTCAAGCAGCGAATGCATACAGAAAATAGCAGCAGCGACCGGCAGTGCGTTTACATTGATTTACACCAAGCAGACTGCCTTGGAGCTTGGGCAATACGGATTGGAACGCTTTTTTCACATTGCTAGCGATTCCCAGGCAGGAATAACCTATTCCGACTACTATCAGATTGCAAATGGCAAACGAACCTGCCTGCCAACCATCGACTACCAGCGGGGAAGTTTGCGCGACGATTTTAATTTCGGCTCCGTGCTGTTCTGCAACACCGCCGAACTAAAAAAGGCGGCAAGCATGGAACAAAACAATTACCTGTATGCCGGGCTCTATGACCTCCGCCTGAAAATATCCGAATCTGCGGCGATCGTACACATAAACGAGTACTTGTATGCCGAAGTAGAAACAGACACGCGGAAAAGCGGCGAAAAACAGTTCGACTACGTTGACCCGAAAAACAGGGCCGTCCAAATTGAAATGGAAGAGGCCTGCACCGGCCACTTGAAGCGCATAGGCGGATACCTGCCGCCCAAATTCCGGGAAGTAGACTTCAACAAGGGCGATTTCGAAAACGAGGCTTCCGTCATAATTCCGGTACGCAACCGCGAACGCACGCTGGAAGATGCCATCCGGTCGGTGTTGAGCCAGAAAACCGACTTCAAATTCAACCTGATTATCATTGACAACCACTCCACAGACCGCACGGGCGACATCATAGAAAAGTACGCGCAGACAGACAACCGCGTCATCCATCTCATACCCGAACGGACCGATTTGGGCATCGGAGGGTGCTGGAACGCCGGCATCGACCATCCCGCGTGTGGCAAATTTGCCGTACAATTGGACAGCGACGACGTGTACCAGAGCGAACACACGCTGCAAACCATGGTCAACGCCTTCTACGAACAGAAATGCGCCATGGTCGTGGGCTCCTACACCACCACCGACATAGACATGCAAACCATCCCGCCCGGACTGATTGACCACAAGGAATGGACACCTGAAAACGGCCGGAACAACGCACTGCGCATAAACGGATTGGGAGCACCGCGGGCCTTCTACACACCGCTGCTC
This sequence comes from uncultured Paludibacteraceae bacterium, assembly GCA_964449415.1. GTDB lineage: Bacteria > Bacteroidota > Bacteroidia > Bacteroidales > Paludibacteraceae > CALUNA01. The sequence goes on from CAYUYS010000011.1 coordinate 14,473, forward strand.
CGCGAAATCAGGGTGCCAAACACCAGCTACGGAGAAGATTACGCACTCGGCTTGTATTTCAGCAGGCATTATCAAATCGGACGCATCATGGAGTCCGTATACCTGTGCCGCCGCTGGAACGACAACTCGGATGCTGCACTCGACATAAGCAAAATCAACGCGAACAACTCATACAAAGATAAAATCCGCACCATAGAACTCATGGCACGGATTGCCATGCCAAAATAAAGCCCATGTTACAAGCCCGCATAGAACAGCTCTTCCAAGAGCAGACTACGCAATGGGAACTGGCACGCAAGAATTTTTCAGACCTGCAGAACGTCCGGACCAGACGGTTTCACTTTGAGGGATTCGATGTGGTTGTTCAGTTCAATCCGGCGCGTATCGCGTCGTCCGGCGCAAAGACGGATGCGAAAGCCATTGCCGCACGCAAATGTTTCCTCTGCCAAGACAACCTGCCTGCCGAACAGGAAGGCATTGCCTGGAAAGACTATACCATCTTGGTCAATCCGTTCCCCGTTTTCCCGGAACATTTCACCATTCCGCGCAACACACACACGGAACAAACCCTGAAACCCTGTTTTGCCGACATGCTGGAACTGGCACAAGCCATGTCCAAATGGGTTGTGTTCTACAACGGGCCGCGATGCGGCGCATCCGCACCCGACCACATGCACTTCCAGGCCGGCACCAAGGACTTCCTGCCGCTGTTGCGCGACTACCGTTCCCTGCCCAAACAAACCATCTGCCAAGCGGACGACTATGCCATCTATACGCTGCCAAACTACCTGCGCACGGTGTATTGCATAGAAACAGCCGATGCCGATGCCGCGCAAGGGGCTTTCATAGAACTGTATGAGCAATGGCAAGCCGGGCAAGCGGAAGAACCGATGATGAACATCGTGTGTTCCTACGACGACAAGGGCTGGCAGCTGTTCATCCTGCCTCGCAAGCTGTTCCGCCCGTGGCAGTACACCGCCGAGCCGGACAAGCAACTGCTCATCAGTCCGGCAACCGTGGAAATGGCCGGCGTGTTCATCACACCCATCGAAGCGCACTTTGAACGCATCACCGCCGACGACATCCGCGACATTTACACCCAAATCACCTTAAAACCCGAATGACATGATTCAACGCAAGAACAAGGCAGCCGAAGTCTGCGATGCAGGCAAGCTCTTCACGCCCGGAGCAGATGCCTTCCGGCAAGATCCACCCGTGGCCGCAGAAGCGAGCACGACGCAATACCCGAAGAAACAGAAAGAACCGACTATCGATGTCGGCATTATGGCGGCGGAGGAGATAACCTTCGAGACAGACAGCCCGTTCCACTGCGACGCATTGGACAAGCAATTGCCGGCAGGCCGCTATCACGTATCCGCCGAGGCGGACAAGCTCCGTTTCCAAAACGAGCTGTACGACAGCCTCGCGTTTATTCCCGCCAATACGCGGCACTACACCGACCCGGAAGGCTACTTTGCCTTGCACAACGTCCTTATCGGTGTCGACTTCCACTGGCAGCGGCGCGAAACGCAACGCTTCAAAGGCCTGCTGCGCTTTGTGGCCGACGGGGGAAAAGTCGTTGCCATCAACCGCATAGGCACCGAGGCCTACCTGTACAGCGTCATCGCGTCCGAGATGAACGCCACCGCCTCCCTGGAACTGCTGAAGGCCCACGCGGTCATATCGCGTTCGTGGCTGCTGGCACCCATGCTGCATCCCGAAAAGGTGGCACACAAGGCCGTATGCGAACAGGTGCAGGACGACGAACTCACCCGCTGGTACGAGCGCGACGCACACGAGCTGTTCGACGTCTGCGCCGACGACCACTGCCAGCGCTACCAAGGCATTGTCCGCGCGCGGACACCCAAGGTCAAGGCGGCCATTGAAGCGACGCGCGGCGAAGTGCTTACGCACAACGGACACATTTGCGATGCGCGCTTCTCCAAATCGTGCGGCGGCGTGGCCGAACAGTTCGAGAACTGCTGGGCAGACGAGCACCATCCGTACTTAGAAGCCATAAAGGACGATGCCATCAACCGGCCGGTGCCCGACCTGACTGTGGAGGAAACGGCCGCCGACTGGATACGCAGCCAACCGGCCTGCTTCTGCAACACGACCGACCGCGACATCTTGAGCCAGGTGCTGAACACCTACGACTTTGAAACCACCGACTTCTTCCGCTGGACGAAGACCTACGGCCAGGACGAGTTGTCGGCCCTCATCAGGCGGCGCTCCGGCATCGACTTTGGTACGGTGACCGACCTGATCCCGCTGCGGCGCGGCACCTCGGGACGGCTTACGCGCCTGAAGATAGTGGGCACCAAGCGGACACTCACCGTGGGCAAGGAGCTGGAAATACGCAAGTGGTTGTCCGAAAGCCACCTGTACAGCTCCGCCTTTGTGGTAGACCGCGACGCGGAAGGCAACTTCACGCTCACCGGCGCAGGCTGGGGGCACGGTGTCGGCCTCTGCCAAATAGGCGCAGCCGTGATGGGCGCGCAAGGCTATGACTACAAACAGATATTGCAACACTACTTCACCGGCGCAGGCATCAGCCGGATATACGACTAAACTACAATGAACACACATACGGATATGAAACAACAAACAACCGCCCCGGGCAACCCAAAGAAACGCAACCCCTGGGCATGGATTCCCTCACTCTATTTTGCCGAAGGCATACCTTACGTAGTGGCCATGACCGTGGCCGTTATCATGTACAAACGCTTGGGCATCTCCAACACAGACATCGCACTCTACACCAGCTGGCTCTACCTGCCGTGGGTCATCAAACCATTCTGGAGTCCGTTTGTCGACCTTATACGCACCAAGCGGTGGTGGATTACCTCTATGCAGCTGCTCATCGGGGCGGGACTGGGTGCCATAGCCTTCCTGATTCCCGTGCCGTTCTTCTTCCAGGCTACGCTGGCCATCCTGTGGCTGGTGGCCTTCAGCTCCGCCACGCACGACATTGCCGCCGACGGCTTTTACATGCTGGCACTCGACCAGCACGACCAGTCTTACTTTGTAGGCATCCGCAGCACGTTCTACCGCCTGTCCATGATTACGGGGCAGGGCATACTGATTATCCTTGCAGGGGCGCTTGAGAGTGCCACCGGCCTGGAGCCCGTGCAGTTCACCGTGCAGGCATCGCCGGATGCACCCGCAGCCATCGTGCCGGACGAGGCGCGGCAGGTATGGCCGCAAGACGGGGAGATGCGCTTCATCACCTTCCCCCAAGCCCTGCAATTGAACACCAACACCATCACGCCCGACTCGCTGCAACGCATCAAGGACTTTGCCACGCAGGCCAACACGGCCAACGGCTTCGTGGCGGCCGCCGCGGAAAGCACAGCCACCGCAGCCGAGGAGCAAGGGTGGTGGAGCCGCTACGTGTCCGATCCATTGGCCGCCGCCCTACGGAGGGCCTTCGGCGTGCAGCAACAGGAGATAGCGCCCGTAGCGGGCAATGCCGGCATCGTAGCCATACGGCTCACCCGGCAGCCACTGCCCGAGGAGGAGGTCGTCCTCAACCTGACGCAAGACAAGGGAGACCAGAGCATTCACCTGATTGCCGGCGAGCGACTGGTGTTCACCGCCGAGAACTGGGACAAGCCGGCCTACGCCGTCATCCAGCTCGACCACAAGCTGCAGACCGCCTCCGAAGCACAGTTCAAAGGCCTCTCGGGCAATATCCCGCTCTCGTGGTCCATCACCTTCTTCGTGCTGGCCGGCCTCTTTGTAGGCTTCTTCATTTACCACCGCTTTATCCTGCCCACGCCCGCGAGCGACCGCGCATCGGACAAACACACGCCCAAGGACATCCTTATCGAGTTCGGCAACACCTTTGTGAGCTTCCTGCGCAAGAAAAACATTGGCGTAGCCATTGCCTTCATGCTGCTCTACCGCTTGGGCGAGGCCATGCTCGTGAAGATGAGCTCACCCTTCCTGCTCGACGCGCGCGAGCTGGGCGGTCTGGGCCTGACCACCGGCCAGGTGGGATTAGTATACGGCACGGTAGGCGTTATCTTCCTCACTGTGGGGGGCATCATAGGCGGCATAGTCGCGTCGCGCCAAGGCCTCAAGTTCTGGTTGTGGCCCATGGCGCTCTGTATCACCCTGCCCCACCTGTCCTATCTCTTCCTCTCGTGGTTGCAACCCGAGAGCCTCTTGGTTATCAATGTGGCGGTCGCCATCGAGCAGTTCGGCTACGGCTTTGGATTCACAGCCTACATGCTCTACCTTATCTATATCTCGGACGGCGAACACAAGACGGCACACTACGCGCTCTGCACGGGCTTTATGGCCTTGGGTATGATGGTGCCGGGCATGGTGGCGGGGTGGCTGCAGGAAATCATAGGCTACCACAACTTCTTCATCTGGGTGATGATTTGTGCCATCCCCACGCTGGCGATCATCCCCTTTGTAAAGGTAGACAAGAACTTCGGCAAGGAGTAGATCGGACACCGGCGCACCGGTATGGATACATTCAAGGGGCGTTCCTGCTGCATGCGGGAACGCCCCTCTGCTTGTTTGCCGGTCTGCCGCACACCCTACGCCCCACACA
>CAYUYS010000012.1:0-18855 GCA_964449415.1 uncultured Paludibacteraceae bacterium
AAAGCCGGTGTCACTTGCCAACTTGTTTTCTCTTGTTGTCCGCATTCTTTACATTTTGTCAGTACCATATTCGTTTTTTTTAATGTTATTTAAACTTATGTTCAATGTTTAAGTATGTGTTAAAATATTAAATTACAGCCCGCAAATAGAAATTTTTCTTAATCACCGGTAGACTAAACCCCTGTAAATACATAAGAAAACCCTATGCGCACCGCGTCCGGCAAAGATACGAAAAAAAATGAATTTTCACAGTACTTCCAATGTTTCCTCCAATTTGATGCCACGGGAGCCTTTCAGCAGGATATGGCTCCCGACAACGGGATGTTCCGTCAGGTAGGCCCGCAACGCAGTTACCGTGTCGAAATGTGGGAAAGGCGGCCGGATACTGCAAAACTGTGTCCCGACCAAAAAGACCTGCTCGAAACCGCATGATTCCAACAAATCCACAATTGCCCGATGCTCCGTTTCGCTTTGTTCGCCCAGTTCCAGCATGTCACCCAGAATCAGCGTCCGATGCGGTACGTGCATGTGCGCAAAATTCAGCAGGGCAGCGCGCATGCTGGTTGGGTTGGCGTTGTACGCATCCACGACAACCGTGTTGTGTTTCGTTTTTTTCAGCATGGAGCGGTTGTTTTGCGGCACGTAGGTTTCTATGCCTGTACGGATTTGTTCGCCCGTCAGACCGAAAACAGTACCGCCCGTAACCGCCGCCAATACATTCTCTGCGTTGTATGCACCAATCAGATGGGTTTTTACGTGAAATGTTTCTTCTGCTGCGTGGATGTCCATTTCCAGGAAGGTCTCGCAAGCCGTAACTTGTCCCCAGACGGGCGCACCTTGCGGTTTCAGGCTGTAGCTGTATGTCGGCAAGTCGCCTGCCATTTCCGCCAAATCCGGATTGTCCGCATTGCGGAAAATGAATCCGCCTGTGGAACGGATATAATCGTATAGCTCGCCCTTCGTTTTTTTCACGCCTTCAAAACTGCCGAAGCCGAGCAAATGGGCTTTGCCCACATTGGTAATCAGGCCTGCATTCGGGCAAGCTATTTCCGCCAGTTCCTGAATGTTACCGGGGTGACTGGCTCCCATTTCGATAATTCCGATTTCGTCTTCCGGCTGCATTTTGAGCAAGGTCAGCGGCACACCGATATGGTTGTTCAGGTTTCCCTGCGTATAATGCACGCGGTATTTCTGTTTGAGCACAGCAGCCAACAGTTCTTTCGTCGTCGTCTTGCCGTTCGTGCCCGTAATGCCGATAATCGGTTTTCCCAAATACACCCGATGCACTCGTGCCAGTTGCTGCAAGGCTTTCAACACATTGTCCACCAAGACAAAACGCTCATCAACAGCGTATTGCGGTTCGTCTACGACTGCACAAACAGCCCCTTGTTCCAAGGCATTGGCCGCATAGGCATTCCCGTTGAAATTTTCGCCTTTCAAGGCAAAGAACATCGAACCTTGCGGACAATTCCGGCTATCCGTCGTAACGCACGAGCAACCGCCCTCAGGCATATTGGCCTGAACGGCCGAAAACTTCCGGTTTAAATCGGCGAACAAGGCGTACAACGCATCTGTATCTGTAATTTTCTGTGCCATATTTTCCACAAAACGAGGCGAATCGCACCATCCGCCTCGCTTAAGAAATCATTTCTCTTTCCCTTTTTCTTAATTCTTCTTATTCTACAACCGTTACCCAACCGAACGGGTCGGCAACATCGCCATACTGAATGGCACGCAGGCGGTTATACAGTTTTTCGCACACCTTGCCCGGCTTGCCGTCCTTGCTGAATACGTACGTTTTCTTCGTGTCATAGTCATCGATACGCTCGATAGGACTGATAACGGCTGCCGTACCGCATGCGCCGGCCTCGTCGAATTCTGCAAGTTCTTCCACCGGAATACGACGACGTTCCACTGTCATCCCCATTTCTTCGGCCAAGGTCATCAGGCTTTTGTTGGTAATCGATGGCAGAATGGAAGTCGATTTGGGCGTTACGTATGTATTGCCCTTGATGGCAAAGAAGTTAGCTGCGCCACATTCGTCGATATATTTCTTTTCTTTGGCATCCAAGTAGAAAATATTGGAATAACCCAACCGGTGGGCATGTTCACCGGCAGCCAAACTGGCGGCATAGTTTCCGCCAACCTTGTAAATTCCCGTGCCCAACGGAGCCGAACGGTCGTATTCACGCATGATGACAAACGGCGTGGTCTGGAATCCACCCTTGAAATAAGGCCCGACCGGCGTTACGAACAAGATAAACTCATATTCGGTGGCCGATTTCACGCCCACTTGCGGGCTTGTCCCTATCAGCAGCGGACGGATATAGAGCGATGCACCCGACTCGTAAGGCGGTACAAAACGTTTGTTTTCCTGTACGGCCATGATAACCGCATCGCGGAATTTTTCTTCCGGAAATTCCACCATCATAATGCCCCTGCAGGAGGACTGCAAGCGTTTTGCATTTTCATCCAGCCGGAAAATGCGGATTTTCCCATCCTTGCCCATAAAAGCTTTCAGGCCTTCGAATGCTTCCTGTCCGTAGTGCAAACAGGTTGCCGCTATGTGCAAACTGATTTCCTGGCACGTGCATTTCCGCAATTCGCCCCATGCGTCGTTGGCATACGTACAGCGGATATTTACATCGGTCGGAATGTAACCGAAACCGATATTGCTCCAATCAATGTCTGGTCGTTCCATAATCAAAACCTTCTTTGCGCCGTCCTCCAAAGTCCGGCATATTTTTGTTTAATTTCCTAAAAAATCTTCCGCAAACCGGCAATCATCCTTCAGCACCAATTGGGCTTCATTACCCATATTGAACAGCAAATCGACAATACTCAAATCCGGCAGAAAGCCGTATTTTTCCTGAAAAACCTGATAGTAAGGCCGGATGATAAACCCGCAATCGTGCTTTGGGTGAAATTTCCCGCGCAAATCTACAACTTTTTTACGATAATCCGAGATATATCCTGCCGTAAATCCGATACTTTTCCGCTTATCCAGCAATTCGAGCACTTTTTCGAGCAAAGCGGTGTTGAAATCGAGCAGGAAATCCCATTTTTGATGGAAAAAAGGCGCAAAATCATCTGCGTAATATTCAAAAAAAGGTGTCGTATTGTATGCCGAAACAATGGATTTCCAATGTTGCCGCTGCCAATCGTCGTGCTCCGAAATGCGGATATCTTTTGTGCATTTCTTTTCGGTTCCGGTGCGCTCCACCGGAATGCTCAACGCCATCATGCCGTTGGCCGCCGCAATATGGCAACGGTTTCGGTAGCTCTGCTTCTGATAGTGTTCCCATTGTTCCACTGCCACCTTTTCCGCCTTCAGCAAGGCGAACACATAGGAAACCGGCGGCAAATAAGCCGTGGAAAAAAGGACGGTTTCCGGCATGGCTACTGTTTCGCGTTTTTAAAAAACCGTTCCCAGCGTATCCGGCCTGTGAACCAACCTTTGTCCTTGTCCAACGACAGCCAAACACAAACCGGCCGCCCCACGATATGATCTTCCGGCACATAGCCCCAATAGCGCGAATCCGCGGAATTGTGGCGGTTGTCGCCCATCATCCAATAGTAATCCATTTGGAACGTATAACTGTCGGCCGGCGCGCCGTTGATATAAACCGTGCTGTCTTTCAAGGCAATTTCCCGGTGTTCATAGTTGCGGATCAAACGCTCGTAAACGGCATAATTGTCCGGGGTTATGTCCAGCTTGTCGCCTTTGCGAGGCATGTAGACCGGTCCGTAATTGTCGCGCGTCCAGTCGGTTTTCCCAAACGGATAGACATCGCCGCCGCACCATGCCGGTTCCATTTTGATGGCCGTGATCATCCGGCTGTTGGACAAGGCCTGATAATTGGCTTTGGTCAGAGGCAAGTGGTACACCGGCAAGGCCGGATCCAAGTCCATAGCCGCTATTTCCTGTGCGCCGGCCTGTGTCCTGCCATCTATGAGCCGGCGGTCTGCCACGCTGATGTCCATCTTTTCAAACATGTTCGAAGTTATCAGCGAACCGTTTGTCTGGACATAATAGTTGTACTGCACACCATCGCGATCTTCCAGCACTTGCCCGTTTATATAAATCTGGTTATCAATAATCTGCAACGTATCTCCCGGCAAGCCGACACAACGCTTCACATAATTTTCCCGCCTGTCCACAGGCCGGTAAACTATTTCACCGAAAATATCCTTGCGCTGATGCACAACTTCTTTCCCATAATAATAACACAAGCTGTAATAATCCGGATTTTGTTGTTTCAACGCCACCGTATCGCCGGCAGGAAAGTTGAATACGACAATGTCGCCGCGTTTGACTTGCGTCAGGCCTTTCAGGCGGCGATATTCCCATTGCGGCTTGTCAAAATACGATTTTCCGCCGCCCAACCATGCAGGAAATGTATTCTGCACCAACGGGAATGACAAGGGCGTGTTCGGAATACGCGGGCCATAGCTGGCCTTGCTGACAAACAGGAAATCGCCAACCAACAAGGTTTTTTCCAACGAAGAAGTCGGGATCTGATAATTCTGGAACAAATACAAATTAATGAAATAGACAGCCACCAACGCAAAAACAATCGCATCAATCCAACTGCAAATGGAATACAGCGTCTTGTTTTTGGTGCGTTTCCAGAAATCCCAGGGAATGTAGCGCGTGACAAACAAATCAAAGATCAGCGGCAACAGAAACAACCACCAGAAATTGCCCACCCAGACAATAAAAAGCACATAAACAAGTCCCCATACGGCAAATTTGACCCATTGCCTTACGGAAACATCTTTGAAACCCTTGCGATGCGGCTGCTGTTCCGCTGTGTTATTGGCACGTTCCATTTTAAATTATTTTATCAAGAAACTACTTCAAGGGGACAAAAGTACAAAAAAGATAATTTCCGTAAAACCACACGGTGTCCGGCTTAACAAAATGCTATAAGATTACATTTTTTTAAAACAGAAAAAACAAAAAGGAAGCCTTACAAAGCCCAAAAATCAAAAAAATTTCCCGGAAGGCAACGAAAAACGATGAAAATGCAGAAAAAAAATCCGATTTTTGCAGCAAAATCTGATTTGTCATGAAACGTATCATTTCCACGCCGCATGCGCCGGCGGCCATTGGGCCATACAGCCAAGCTGTCGAAATCAACAACACCTTGTATATCTCCGGCCAGCTGCCGGTAAACCCGGCAAGCGGGAAAATTGAAGGCACCACCGTGGCCGAACAAGCCGCCCAAGCATTCAAAAACGTCGGTGCCATTCTGGAGGCTGCCGGTTATTCGTACGCCGATGTGGTCAAATCGACTGTTTTCCTCAGCGACATGAGCCTGTTCGCAGAAATGAACGAAGTATACCAAAAAGTTTATACACAAGACTTTCCTGCACGTTCTGCCTTTGCAGTCAAGGCTTTGCCTATGGGTGCGCTGGTCGAAGTGGAAACGATAGCGGCAAAATAAAGCAAGCCGGAAAGCTGTTGTGCGTTCCGGCTTGTCATGTCGAGTTGTACATCTAAAATGTCAGGATTTGAGTTTGCTTTCTATCTGCTGAACCTCTGCACGGAAATGCTTGTCTATTTCCATCTGTTCGGCTACAATCCTGCATGCATGTAATACAGTGGCATGGTCGCGCTGCCCGATGGCGGCACCGATCGACGACAAAGAGTTTTTTGTCAATTGTTTGGACAAATACATGGCAATCTGACGTGCCTGCACGACTTCGCGTTTGCGCGATTTGGTGGAAATGGAGTCAACCGACAGGGCAAAATGTTCGCACACAAGGTCGCGGATTTTTTCAACCGTAATTACTTTGGGCGTTATTTGTACTATGCGATTGACAACCTGACGTGCCAACTCCAAGTTAATAGGAATGTCTTCCAGCGTGGAATGTGCCATTAACGACACCAAAACGCCTTCCAGATCGCGGACATTGTCCACGACATTTTCTGCAATAAAATCAATGACATCTTCCGGTATGTCCATTCCATCGCGGTATATTTTGCTTTTCAGGATGTCTTTCCGCAATTGGAAATCCGGTTTTTCAATTTCTGCCGAAAGTCCCCACTTAAAGCGAGTCAGCAGACGCTGTTCCAAGCCGGCCAGCATGGCAGGAGCGCGATCGGCGGTCAGAATCAGCTGCTTGCCGGACTGATGCAAGTGGTTGAATATATGGAAAAACGTATTCTGGGTTTTTGTCTTTCCGGCAAATTCATGAATATCATCAATAATCAGTAGATCGATGGTCTGGTAGAAATTCAGGAAATCGTTCAGTGTGTTGTTGCGCACGGCATCCGTGTATTGTATCTGGAAGGTGTTGGCCGGAACATACAACACCCGTTTTTCCGGATGTTGCTGCTTGGTCATGATGCCAATGGCATTCACAAGGTGCGTTTTGCCCACGCCGGACTGTCCGTACACAAACAGCGGACTGAATATTGTTTTTCCCGGTTCGTTGGCAATACTGATACCGGCTGTCCGTGCCAATTTGTTGCTGCGGCCTTCCACCAAATTGTTAAACGTGTACGAAGGATTCAATTGCGGGTCTAATTCCGGCAATTGTGTCGTCTTGTCATACGGCGTGGATGCGATTCCGATATCGGGCTTATGCGTTGCGGCGGCACTGCCTTTTTCTATTTTGGACGTGTCGGAAATGGTTTCACCTGCAATGGGAATCTTGTATTCGAGTTGTGTGCCGGTACCAAATACGCGATAAATGGCTGCCCGCAACAGGTCAATGTACTTTTCTTCGATATATTCTACAAAGAAAGGGCTCGGTACTTGCAAAACGAGCACATCATCTTCATATTGCAGCGGCACAACCGGCGCGAACCACGTTTTATATGCGGTTTCGCTTAAATTGTCTTTAATCAGCGTCAGGCAACGCTTCCATGACTCTATACAAGTTTGATTATCCATATAATATTTAATAAGGTACGGCAGGTGTCTTTTGGTACGAAAATTTCCTTCCGGGCAAGCGATATTTCACGATGCAAATGTCTGAAACTTTTTTCAAAAAAACAAACTCTTCAACGGACTTGTCATGCGGAAATTTTTAATTGTTTTAGAACCAGTTGATTAGGTCAAACTCACTGAAACACAGCACATTAAGGAAGTAAAAAAAATGGCAACCGGCTAAGAAACAGTGTGTTGATAATTTGATAGCATTTTGGCCAAAATGGCTTCGGCAGACACGTAACTCTCTATAGAAAAGCGTTTTCAACAGTTTTTTTGCCGTACCTCAAAATTTTTTGTTATTTAGAATCGTTTTACCTAAAAATCAGTCATTGTTTTTCCTGCCAAACAATGAAAAATGAACGTAACGTTTCGGGTGATTTTGCAGGTCTATAAGCAGTTTGTCTGCACTCAACAAGGTGTTCGAAAGGTTCAGATAAAGTTCCTTGTCGTTCATCAGCAGGCCGAGCGTGCCGTTTGTTTCGTTTAGTTTGGCGGTCATTGTCTGCAAATTGTCCAGCGTGCCGTCTATTTTTCCGAATGTGGTTTGGAAATCGACTTGTTTCAGTGCTTCTCCGATATGTTTCAAGTCGTTTACAGCCAGCTGTACATTGGCCAACAGTTGTGGTACATCATTTTTCATCATGCGTTTGAGTTCGTTGGACGATGCGGCCAGATGAGCGGTTGTTTGTTCCACGGAAGCAAGTGTATTTTGCAGTTCCTGTCCGGAAACGAGTGCCTGCATGGTGCATACCAACGAGTCGATGTGTGCCAGTGTGCCGTGCAATGTCGGGAGCATGGCTGCTGCATCGGCAAAGAGGCCTCCGGCTATTTCGGAAGGCAAGGTATCCTTGTGCGCGTGGTATTGGGCCGTATGATTTGCCGGAAAAGCTATGCGTATCATTTTGCCGCCCAATAATCCATCATCGGCAAGTACCAGTTTGGTTCCGTGTGGGAATTGCAAATCCTTGTTGACCGACAGGCGGACGGTAAAAGGTTTTGATGTGGAGAAATCGTATGCGATTTCATCGACTATGCCCACTTTGTAGCCCTGAAGGTATACGGGTGCCGATTCTATCAGGCCGTCTACATTATCAAATACGCCGTAATAATGCCGGGTTGGCGAAAGGACATTGATGCCTTTCAAAAAATTAAGTCCAAAATACAGGACAGCAATGGTTGCTACGGCCACAATGCCGAGTTTTATTTCACGGGTTAAAAAAACGTTTTTCATTAATTTTTTTGATTTATTATTGACTTATTCCTTTGCGCGTGCTTCTTTTACAGTTATTTTTTTTCCATTCAGAAATGCAACGACAAATGCATCCGGAAACTGCTTTTTCAGGCTGTTCTTGAGTTCTTCGATTTTCTGAAATTCGGTTTCCTCTCCCACCGTATATTTGTACCAGCCTTTTTCTTTGTAATAATCAGCATTCTGGATGCCCTTAAAAGCCCGGTCGTTGGGAGCAAGTACGGATCTGGCAGAAAAGATTTGTACCTTGTAGACGGGTTTTCCGTCAGTTTTGGCAGTGCTTGTATTCGTCGGTGCGGTTGTTTGGGATGCGTCGTTTAGCGTGGTTTTCTTCTCAACCTGATACTTGTATTTTACGAAGGCATCGTAAATGGCATTTGCCATGGTTTGCTGCCCTTCGGCGGAGTGCAGGAATTGTTCTTCTGCCTTGTTGGTGATAAATCCCAATTCTATCAACACACTCGGACAAGCTGATTTGTGCAAAACCCAAAAAGCGGCCTGACGCACGCCTCTGTCCTTTCTGTTGTATTGTTTGGTAAACTGGGTTTGGACCAATGATGCAAAGCTCAAACTGCGGTCGATGTATTGGTCTTGCATAAATTCAAACATGATGTACGATTCCACAGAGTTCGGGTCAAAGCCCTGATAGGTGGTTTTATAATCCTCTTCGAGCAATATCACGGCGTTTTCGCGCATCGCTACATCCAGGTTTGATGCCAGTTTGTCCAGTCCGAGCGTGAAGGTTTCGGTTCCCCACACATCTTTGTTTTCTGCCGCATTGGTATGTATGCAAATAAACAAGTCAGCATTGTTCTGGTTGACAAAATTGGCTCTTTCCTGCAAAGAGAGGAACACATCGGTCGTGCGTGTATAAAGCACGTTCACGTCCTCGAAATGGGCAGCGATTTTTTGTCCCAATTTCAATGCGACTCCTAAATTGATGTTTTTTTCCTGGGCGATTTGCCCCATGGCGCCCGGGTCACGGCCGCCGTGTCCGGCATCGATCACTACGGTAAATTTTTTGGGTGTAGCCGCTTTCAACTCCCGCTGTGGCAGGCCCATTATGCCGACTATGAAAATGGCGGATATGACCAAATGGTTTGTTGCAAAACGTTTAAACATAGCATTGTATCATTGTCTGTTTTGAATTTAATTTTACAGAAATCTCTTGCAAAAGTAAGGATTTCTGCTTAATTATGCAGAATCATTTGGGTGTATTATTAAATAACGTATAAAAAATGCGGTTTTGTAAGTTGATACTATTTTTTTGAGTACTTTTGCCACCCTAATTTTCTGCATATTTAGGGGATGCGAATCCACAAACGATATAACAATCCGTTTTTATTTGCAGGGTGCGCGTTTTTGTTGCTCGCACTCGTTGTTCCTATACAGAGCAGTCATGCGCAGGACAATCTGGTGGATAGCATTCCGGCTTTGTTTGTCGATTCACTTTCTGCCCAGCCACAGGATTCAATTCCGGCCGATACCGTCAAATCAACTAAAAAAGAAGAAGTCCTCGATGCGCCGGTAACTTATGAAGCGCAGGATTCCATTGTTTTTCTGGGTAATGGAACGGGATTTTTATACGGTTCGGCATCCATGCAATACAAGGAAATTGACCTGACGGCCAACTTTATCCGGGTCAACATGGACAGTACAACCATATATGCTTGTGGTACAATGGACAGCACGGGCGTAGTCACAGGTTCGCCCGTTTTTACGGAAAAGGAGTCATCCTACGAGGCCAAGGAAATGACTTACAACCTGAACACGAAAAAAGGATTTATACGCCATGTGGTTACACAACAAGGCGATGGCTACATTATCAGCGACAAGACCAAGAAAGATGAAAACAATTTGCTCTGCATGGTTGATGGCAAATATACGACTTGCGACGACCACGAGCATCCGCATTTTTATCTGCAACTGACCAAAGCGAAGGTCAAACCGGGAGAATATGTCGCCACGGGCCCGGCTTATTTGGTGGTTGCCGATGTGCCTTTGCCGTTAGCCATTCCGTTTGGTTTTTTTCCGTTCACCAGTCAATATTCGTCGGGTATTATCATGCCCAGTTACGGTGATGATTCGTCACGTGGATTTTATCTGCAGAATGGGGGATACTATTTTGCCATAAATGACTATTTCGATCTGGAATTGCTGGGTGATATTTATACGAAAGGGACATGGGCCGTAAGCGCCAGTTCCAACTATGTAAAACGTTACAAGTTCAGGGGAAGTTTTTATCTGAGTTATCGGAATGATGTAACCAGCGAAAAGGACTTGCCGGATTATTCAGTCGCCAAGAATCTGAGTATCAAATGGTCACACTCACAGGATTCGAAAGCCAATCCGTACAGCACGTTTTCCGCCAGTGTCAATTTCTCGACAAGCGGTTATAACCGCAGCAACATCAACAGCTATTACAACGCGGAACTGAACTCAGAGAACACCAAAAGTTCATCCGTATCCTTTACGCAGCGCTTCCCGGACAGCAGTCCTTGGAGTTTGTCAGGAAGTGCCACCATCACCCAGCGCACCAAAGACTCCACCATCAACATGACTTTACCCAGTTTGAGCATAAGCATGAGCCGTATATATCCGTTCAAACGCAAAAACGCGACAGGCAAGGAACGATGGTACGAAAAAATATCCATGAGCTATACGGGAACGCTGAGCAACAGTATAGAGACAAAGGAAAACCTGTTGTTGAAGTCGTCGTTTGCCAATGACTGGAAAAATGGTGTCAATCACAGCATTCCCATTTCGGCTTCGTTTACGTTGCTTAAATACATAAGTGTAACGCCATCGGTAAGCTATACCGAACGCTGGTATTTCAAGCGGGTGGACCAGAGTTGGGATGAGGAAAACAACGAGGTGAAAATGGACACGACAAATGGTTTTTATCGGGTATATAATTTCAGCGTGGGTGTTTCCGCATCGACAAAGTTGTACGGTTTTTTCATCCCGAGCCGCAAACTTTTCGGCGACAAGATTGACCGTTTCAGGCATGTGATGACACCAACCATAGGTTTTTCCTGGGCACCCGACTTCGGCAGCAGCTGGTTTAACTACTACGGGACGTATGACATGCCGGTGACCAATTATCTGACCGGCGAACCGGATGTGGAAACGGTAACTTATTCGCGTTATTCAGGTGCGCTGTACGGAACTCCGGGGCAAGGCAAAACCGGTAGCATAACCTTCTCGCTCGCCAATAATCTGGAAATGAAAGTGCGAAACGATCGGGATACGACCGGAGAAAACCCGTTCAAGGTGGTCAGCCTGATTGACAATTTTTCCGTCAGCGGCGCATACAACATGGCCGCCGATTCCATGAAATGGTCCAACTTCAGCGCTACCTTGCGCCTGAAACTGAAAAACTATACCTTGAGCCTTACCGGGTCATTTGACCCCTACATGTACGGACTTACCACATCCGGAACCCCCGTGCGTATCAACAAATTGCGCTGGGATAACGGTCAGTTTCCCCGTTTTTTGGGCACAAGCACTTCCTACAGTTATACCTTGAACAACGATACATTCAAAAAATGGTTCGGTAAAAAGGATAAGAACCAGCCTCCTCCCGGTGCAGAAAATCCGGATGGGGAATTTGATGATCCGGACAATCCGATGTCCGATGCGCCGCCCGATCTTGGCAGTGACAATGCCGGCAACACCGGTTCACAGACCATGGGTAAAAATGGATACGCCAAAGTCAGCGTGCCGTGGAGCATATCCATAAGCTATACACTCCGATATTCGCAAAGCAGCAATTTCGATTACGACAAAATGGAATATGACATGCAGTTTACACACAACCTGAGCCTGTCCGGCAGCATAAGTCTTGGAGCCGGATGGAAAATCAGCACCAGTACATCGTACGACTTTGATGCCAAGAAATTTTCGTATTCCAGTTTCAATGTCAGCCGGAGCCTGCACTGCTGGAGCATGAGTGGCAGTTTTGTGCCGTTCGGAGTGTATAAATCCTATACATTCAAAATCGGCGTAAACTCCAGCATGCTGGCCGACTTGAAACACGAGAAACAAAGCCAATATGGAAGCTCGAATGTGACTTGGTGGTAACGGAAATTGAATAAACGGAATTATTAACAAATCAAAACAAAAAGGATATGATTATCTCTGAAAAGAAAATGGTAAAAGTCTGCTACGAATTGTTCGTAGATGGAGAAAACGGACAGGAAGAATTGATGGAACGCGCCACCGAACAGGCACCGCTGAGTTTCTGCTTTGGCATAGGCATGATGTTGCCCATGTTTGAGGCGAATCTGGCCGGCAAGAAAGCGGACGAAACCTTCGATTTCCGCATCGAACATCGCGATGCATACGGCGAATACGACGAACAGAATGTCATCGATCTGGACAAAAACATTTTTATGGTCGATGGCAAATTGGACACCGAATACATTTATCCGGGCAATGTGGTTCCGCTAAGGGATAACGAAGGCAACCGTGTCAACGCCGCTATTGTGGAAGTAAAGGATGATACGGTACAAGTTGACCTGAACCATCCGCTGGCCGGCGAAAACCTTCACTTCGTAGGCAAAATTCTGGAAGTCCGCGATGCGACCGAACAAGAGCTGAACCACCTGTTGGGCGGTTGCAACTGCGACAGTTGTCATTGCGGCTGCTGCCATTAAAAACCAATATCCACAAACAACAAAACCAATCGAACATGAACACTTTCGGCACAAAATTCCGGTTTACTTCATTCGGCGAATCACACGGAACCGCAATCGGCGGCATCGTAGACGGTTGTCCTGCCGGCGTAGCACTTGACATGTCGTTTATACAGAACGAGTTGAACCGTCGCAGGCCGGGCCGGTCGGCTGTAAGTACGGCACGCAAGGAAGACGACAAAGTCGAATTCCTTTCCGGTATTTTTGAAGGCAAAACCACCGGAAGTCCGATTGCTTTTGTTATTTGGAACCAGAACCAACATTCTGCCGATTACGAACATCTGAAAAACCTGTTCCGGCCGTCGCATGCCGATTTTGCTTATCAGCAAAAATACGGCATCCGCGATTACCGCGGCGGCGGGCGCAGTTCCGCCCGCGAGACGGCCGGACGTGTCGTTGCCGGCGCCATAGCCAAGCAGCTGTTGGGCCAACAAGGCATACGCATAACTGCCTACACTTCCCAAATTGGTCCGATTGCCTTGGACAACGATTATCGGAAATACGATTTTTCCCTTATTGAAACCAATATTGTGCGTTGCCCGGACACGGAAAAAGCCGCGCAAATGATTGAATTCGTCGAAAAAATGAAAAAGGAAGGCGACTCCATCGGAGGCACCGTGACTTGTGTGATTGAGCATGTCCCCGTCGGTGTCGGGAATCCGATTTTCGGAAAACTGCAAGCCATATTGGCCGGTGCCATCATGAGTATCAATGCCGTGAAAGGATTTGAATACGGTTGCGGGTTCAATTATCTGGATTGCCCGGGTTCCGAATTGAACGATGCTTTCTGCATGGAAGACGGGCAAATTTCCACCCGCACCAATTATTCCGGCGGTATTCAGGGCGGTATCACCAATGGGCAACCTATTTATTTCCGTGTGGCGTTCAAACCCACGCCCTCCATCAGCAAGACGCAGCAAACCGTCAACAGGCAAGGCGAAGAAACCGAGCTGTCCATTCACGGGCGTCACGATCCTTGCATTTTGCCCCGCGCCGTCCCCGTGGTGGAAGCCATGACGGCCATTGCCTTGCTGGATAGCATGCTAAACGGTTAATTTCCACGCAAAAAGGCCGGATTTCACCCAAAAACCTGTTCGATGATTTCCGGGTAATGGCGGTATTCCAAATCGTGCACCCTGGTGGCGATATCCTCCGCGCTATCCGTCGGCCAAACCGGGCATTTTGCCTGAAAAATAATCTTGCCTTCGTCGTAATTCTCATTTATATAATGTATCGTAATGCCGGTTTCCGTTTCGCCGGCATTTTTTACGGCCTCATGCACGTGGTGTCCGTACATGCCCTTGCCGCCAAATTTCGGCAACAAGGCAGGATGGATATTGATAATCTTGTCGGGAAATGCGTCCAGCAACGGTTGGGAAATTTTCTGCATGAAACCGGCCAGAACAATGCCATCAATCGCGTATTTCTGCAACAAATCCAAGACAAGTTTGGCCTCCGTGAACGCTTTTCGGGTGAAAAAATAGGACGGAATCCCCAGTTTTTTCGCCCTTTCATGCACATAAGCATGCTCGTTATTGGACAAAATCAGCGGGAAATCGAGTGTTTTTCGGGTGTTAAAATATTTGAAGATGTTTTCTACGTTTGAGCCTGAACCAGAGGCAAAAAGAGCTATTCTATTCATATTTTTTAGTGTTAAATACTACACAAGCGACCATGAATTGTGTAAAATAGGCCGCCCGATTTACACGGTTTTATGGTCAAATGAAAAAAAATACTTTACTTTGCACCCGCAAAATTAGTAAAACAATTTTTATATCACATTAAAACGAAAGAATTATGTCAGAAGTTGCATCAAAAGTAAAAGCTATTATCGTTGAGAAATTAGGTGTAGATGAAGCTGAAGTTACAATGGAAGCCAGTTTCACGAATGACTTGGGTGCCGATTCTTTGGATACCGTTGAGTTGATCATGGAATTCGAAAAAGAGTTCGGTATTTCTATCCCTGATGAAGCAGCTGAGAAAATCGCAACTGTAGGCGATGCTGTGAATTACGTAGAAGCAAACGCTCAAGCGTAGATGCTCTAATTTTATTTCGACAACTTATGGAATTAAAAAGAGTTGTTGTAACCGGTTTAGGCGCACTTACACCCGTTGGCAATACCGTTCCTGAATACTGGGAAAATCTGGTTGCCGGTGTAAGCGGCGCCGGCCCGATTACACATTTTGATGCGTCAAATTTCAAGACACAATTTGCCTGTGAAGTAAAAAATTTTGACCCACTCACCCTTTTCGACCGGAAAGAAGTCCGCAAATACGATCGTTTTGCACAATTTGCCGTTGCTGTAGCGAAGCAGGCTGTGGAAGATGCGGCTTTTGATCTGGAGAAAGAGGATTTGGATAGAATAGGTGTTATATGGGGTTCCGGCATTGGCGGTTTGAGTACTTTTGAGGATGAAATGGAATACTTTGTCACCAACGGCAAGATCCCCAAATTCAATCCGTTCTTTATCCCGAAAATGATTGTCGACATAGCCGCCGGCAACATTTCCATCATGTACGGTTTCCGCGGAATCAACTACGCTACGGTATCGGCTTGCGCTTCTTCGTCGCATGCCATCGGCGATGCCTTCAACTATATCCGTCTTGGCAAGGCGAATGCCATTGTTACGGGCGGCTCCGAAGCCACCATTTCCGTATCCGGCGTAGGTGGTTTCACAGCCATGCATGCCTTGTCCACGCGCAACGATTCGCCGCTGACGGCATCACGTCCGTTCAGTAAAAGCCGCGACGGCTTTGTAATCGGCGAAGGTGGAGCGTGCCTTGTGCTGGAAGAACTGGAACACGCCAAAGCACGCGGTGCCAAAATCTATGCAGAGATCATGGGTGTCGGTTTCTCGGCAGATGCGCATCACATTACAGCTCCGCACCCGGAAGGATTGGGCGCGGAAAAGGTAATGCAATACGCACTGGAGGATGCCGGTATCAAGCCGGAAGCAGTTGATTATATTAATGTACACGGAACATCGACCCCGCGGGGCGATATTTCGGAAATAAAAGCCATTAAGAATATCTTTGGCGAGCATGCCTACAAATTGAATATCAGCTCCACAAAGTCCATGACGGGACACATGCTGGGAGCAACCGGAGCGGCAGAAGCCATTGCATGTATTCTGGCCATTCGGGATGGCATCGTTCCGCCGACCATTAACTTTACGGAAGGCGATGAAGATCCCGAAATTGACTATAATCTGAACTTGACGTTTAATAAGGCACAAAAACGCACTGTCAACACCGCTTTGTCGAATACATTCGGTTTTGGAGGGCATAACGCAAGTCTTATTTTCAGCAGATTTGAAGCATAAGTTTTTAAACATTATTTCTCTTTTTCGCATAAGGTTTTTCTCAAAACACAGAGAAGAACCTTATACGTTTTGGAGCGAACTGTTGGGTTTTCCTCCGCGTAATCCGGAGTTATACGAACTGGCCATGTGCCACAAATCGGTACGGCAGTCGGCATCCGGCAAGCCATACACCAACGAGCGTCTTGAATTTCTGGGCGATGCCATTCTCAATGCGGTACTTGCCGACATATTGTTTTATAAATTCCCGAACGAGCAAGAAGGTTTCCTGACGCGGACACGCGCCAAGATAGCATGCAGGGCAACGCTGAACGAGCTGGCCCGCCGGTTGGGAATTGACAAACGCATAAAAAAAGCGGCTTATGTAGACCGAAATATTGAAAATCTTTACGGAAATGCCTTTGAATCCTTGATAGGTGCCGTCTATCTGGATTATGGATATGCACACTGCAAGCAGTTTATCGAACGGCTGATTGGGCGGAAGTGCATAAACATAGAGAAAATGGCACAGGCAGAGGTCGATTTCAAATCCAGAATATTGGAATGGGGACAGCGCGAACAGAAACACATCCAATTTGAACAAATCAGTGAAGCGCTTATCGAAAAAACCAACGTGCATGCTTTCGTGTACAGAGTAACCGTGAACGGTCAGATGATAGCGGAAGCAAAAGGATCGACCAAACGGGAAGCACAGCAGTCTGCCGCAGCACTTGCCTTGAAAAGAATCAAGCAACAAGGTACAACCAACTATCCGATACAAAAACGTTCAAAAAAAGCAATTATATGAGTACAACCCATTTTGCAACCTTCCTGTTCTCCCAGGCAGAGAAATACGGAAACCGAACCGCACTTCGTTATCGTCGAAACGGTGAAACCGAATGGCGCGAAATGTCGTGGAAACAATTTGCCGGCCAAACAAGAATCGTAGCGAAGGCATTGGTCGAACTTGGTGTTACGGAAACGGAGCTGGTGGGACAATTTTCGCAAAACATGCCGGAGAATCTGGTAATAGATTTTGCCCTGTATGCAAACCGCGCGGCTTTGGTGCCGATTTATGCCACATCGTCCACCGAGCAGGTTTCCTACATAGTGGATGATGCCAAGCTGAGAATCTTGTTTGTGGGCGAACAGCAACAATACGATGTTGCCATGGAAGTCCTGAAAAAATCCGGCACTTTGGAACACATTATTGCCTTGGACAAAAATATCGTATTTTCCGAGCAGGAGCATTGCATGTATTTTTCTGACCTGCTGGCCATGGGAGAAGCATCGGAGCGGCAGGATGTTGTTGAGGCAAGGCAAGCATCTGCAACGGAAAGTGACCTGGCTGCCGTGTTGTACACCTCGGGCACAACCGGCAACCCCAAAGGTGTTATGCTCCTGCATTCCGGTTTCAATCAGGCCATGTGCACCCATGACAAGCTGCTGCACACGTTGACCGACAAAGACCGTTCGATTGCCTTTTTGCCTTTGTCGCACGTTTTTGAACGCATGTGGTGTTATTTCTGCCTGTACAAGGGCATAGAAATCGTCATAAATCTGCGTCCTACGGACATACAGCAAACCGTGAAAGAAATCCGCCCCACCTTGATGTGTGCCGTTCCACGCTTCTGGGAGAAGGTTTACATCGGCATAAAGGAGAACCTGTCGCATTATTCCGAATTCATGCTCGGCGTTGTTATGTGGTCCATAGCTGTCGGGCGGAAATACAACATAGAGCATCTGCGCATAGGCAAAAAACCGAACTGGTGGTTGCGTTTGCGCTATTGGTTTGCGGACAAATTTATCTTCTCCAAAGTAAAAAACACGATTGGCATAGAGAACGGCGTGATGTTCCCGACGGCAGGCGCGGCCTTGGCCGACCATATAACTGTATTTTTCAGAAGCATAGGCATACCCATCGTGTATGGTTACGGCCTGACGGAAAGTTATGCGACCGTTTCTTGTTTCGATTACCGGAATTATGAAATAGGCTCTGTCGGGAGCATCATACCGGAGGTTGAGGTGCGCATAGGCGAGGACAACGAGATACAGTTGCGGGGAAAAACGGTGTTTCAGGGATATTATAACAAACCGGAGATTACGGAACAGTCGTTTACGGAGGATGGATTCTTCAAAACGGGTGATGCCGGCTATATCAAGGGCAACCATCTGTACCTGACGGAGCGCATCAAGGATCTGTTCAAAACCTCAAACGGGAAATACATTGCGCCGCAACAGATAGAAACCTTGCTGACCACAGACCGGTATATCGAGCAGGTGGCGGTTATCGGCGATCAGCGGAATTATGTCACTGCCATCATAGTGCCCAACCTGGCTTTGCTGGAAAAATATGCGCAGGAGCATCACATAACATACGCCGGCACGGACGATTTGCTGAAAGATCCGCAAATATACCGGCTGATAGAGGAACGTATCCGGAAGGCGCAAGCCAACATGGCCAACTTTGAGCTTATCAAGAAGTTTACGCTGATTAAGAAGGGCTTTGCCATTGAAACGGGCGAACTGACAAATACCCTGAAACTTCGTCGGGCAATCATCATGCAGAAATATGCGCAAATCATTGACTCCATGTACGAACAGCCGGACAAGGCTGATTTATTGAAATAACCCGCCGGAAAGTGTCCGGAATCCCTTAGTCGAAT